>CAYZMZ010000213.1:0-6192 GCA_964479655.1 uncultured Planctomycetaceae bacterium | reverse complement strand
GCAACCGGCGGTAGCCGAACCGCCTCCCCGGCACGGGGTCGCGCCTTCCCGTAAAGTAGAGTAAAGAACTATTTTGAGAGAACGAACTGCCAATTACTATCGGAGACGATTTAGTACCATTTTAGCCAGCCGGTAGTTCGCTGCCAGAAGGTTTTAGATTCCGGTTCGGGCTTCGGCTCCGGTTTCGGCTGTTCGGTAATAGCCGGGGTCGGGAGCTGAACGTCTGACTTATTGGTTCTGCCCAATCCCAAGCCGAATAAAGGTCGATGGGAGGTACTGCCCGACAATTCAGTGGGGGCGGACGAGCTTGCACCGGCTGCTGTCGGCGGAGCGGGTAAGGCGAGTGCGGTACCGTTTTGTCCAACCGCTCCATTTATCGGGGCGACACCGTACGGAGACGACGCTCCTATTTGGGCAACGGCGTGATTATTATCCAGTTCAACGCAGTCCATTAAAAATTGAGGCCAGTATCCCTGCTGAAATTTCCAGCAGTACTCCAGTTCACCTTGCGAGTACTTCGCTCCAAGGGGAACCAGCATTTTATACAACATCCGCTGCTCGCTTTCAGGAAAATACAAGTCGGAAATATGGATATTATCGACCCAAACTTCCCCCGCGCTTGACAGTTCAAAACCGAGGCAAATATCGCCCATTTTTTCTAGCGGTAAATCATTCACGTGAAAATAATACTGCGTCCAATCCCCTACTTTATTTGCGGTATTAATTGTATATTGTGAATTTATTTGATTCACAACATTTTGTAAATTATTAGCGGTTCCCATATCATTTATTACGGAGTTATCCACAAAAACGGTATCCCTATACACATGTTTATCACCGCTTTTAACGCGGATAAAACATCGCAGAGGAACAGACGGAGCCTTTTTAATCCACATACTAACCGTAAACCGACCGGTGGTATCGATAGCAATATCTTTGCTGTAGACGGCAGCCGGCCAGCCGTCGGAAATAAGATGGAGTGAATTTTGTCCGCTTGAGGCAGCCCGATAATCTACCATGGCGTTGGTTGCGGAACTGTCAGGCTGATTGGGATTTTTCCAAACAAACCAATGCGGAATCGGTTGATTGCCGTTTCCCGTCAATTCGAAATCAGGATTATCCAGTATTCTCATCGGTTTAGCGGTCTTTAAGGATTCTATTCGTCCCGCTAAATCGTAAAGCCGTTTTTGCATCGCAGCCAAGGTTTGCGCGTCCCAGGTAACCGTTGCCGGAGCAAGCGCAACAGGCGCATTAAGCCGAATTACCTGCATTTCAAAAGGCGCAAAAGCGGACTGCCAAACGGGATTGTTTCCCTCGTAAAGCAGCTGCGGATTGTTATCTGTACAAGCATTTCCCTTGCTGTTGGATTGCGCGAACAGACTGACAATATTATCCATTCGGGTTACGGTTGTCGGAGCAGAGGAACCGCCCTGTGCGGCGTTAGCCAGAATCCGAATTTTTCCGTTTATTCTATACGGAGTTGTATTGATACAGTAGGCCCAGGTTGACTGCCCATCGCTTACCCATCGAGTTACAATAGCTCGGGATTGATTCGCCGTTTCAAGCTGAATTTGCTGCATGGAACCGGTTTGCTCATCGGACGGCTGCGCGGTTTGCCATTGATGCGTTCCGGTATTGGGCAGACATCGAACGGCGGCGATAAAATTCCGCAGCGCGTCTTCTTCGCCCAACGACAACGTCCAGCCGCCATCGAAAAATTCCTGCGTATCCCACATAGTTAAACTTTGCGCAAAGCGACATCGATTTTCCCAGCTAGCCGGCGTCGGAACGCTGTTGAGCAAGGCGTAAGTCGGTTTATAGGGCGATTTTTGCTCGAAGGAAGCAAGGCGTACCTGCCGACTGGGGTGATAAAACAAGCTTGCTTGGATTCGCTGTCCGTTTCGTGAATCAAAATAGGAACCGGCATCGGAAATAACCGACCATTGTCTTTCCGGAGCGGATTGTTTAAGCGACTGTCCGTTGAGTACCCTCTGAGTATACATAAGTACGATATCGTGCGCGTTGTTCAAGCCGTAATTGCCGTTAAAACCGCATTGAAGCATCGCATCGGCGGCGGTAATCGTCTGCGGTAAGCGCGGAAGTAAAACGTTGCGATGACATCGGGTGAATAGTTTTGCTCCCGATAAATACAGACGCCGATTCTTTCCGTCCGACTGGACGCAATCCCGCATTTTACAGTAGAAGTTTTCCAGCTTATCGCTTCGCCATTTCAGCCATTGGGTCAAAGCCGGACCGGTGAGATATTTCGCACGCGTTGCAAAGCGATTCTCCCCCTCGCCGGGAACGGGAATTCCGGTATCGGCGGTAAACTGAGCTACAGTCTGATCATCCATTCCCCATTGAGGCGGGGGCAGAATAAGCCAGCTGTTATCGCTTAACTGCATCGCCAAGCCGGTAAAACCCGGATGATGTCGGTATCGGGTAGTTAAATGGGAAACGACGTCTAAAACCGCCTGCTGAACCTGCGGATGCAAAATATTATAGTACATCGCAGCCCCTTTTTCCGGCGGATACGTTTCTAAAAAGGACTTGCCGTCCGGACCGATCCATTGCAATCCCGAACTCCTCGAATCGTTTAATCGAACCAACGTTTCCAATTTCGGAATCGGCTGAGTAAATTCCATCGCAGGAATCAGACGCATTTTTTGTCTGTCAAACAATCTCATCAATAATTCCAAAACGTCTTTTCTGACAGGATCGTTTCCTACAGGGGCAAATAAGCCGGTATCGTACCGAGGCGTTGGAGCCAGTTCCATACAAGGCCAAATCGCGCCCCCGTCGCAATTAACGGAAATCATCGCTCCGTTATATCCTACATGATTGAGATATTCAATCATACGAGTTCCGCCCTGATAAAAGGTTTCCCAATCGTCTAACAGCATGGAGGTATTCTCGAATAACGCCATTTTAGCGGAAAACATTTTGGTAAACTGCGGTCGATCCAAATAGGCGGCGACAAGTCGGCTTGAATTTCCTGCGTACCCGCGAGGCAGCTTGCCGGCGACTGCCATAACCCGAATTTTACCGAATCGCGAAACCGTATCTTCCCTCAAATTATAAACAAGCAAAACGGGATTTTTCGTTTTAGGCCAGAAAATAATTTTATGCGTTTTCCATTCAGGAGCTTCCGATGAACGCAAAGAATCTTGCGTTACGTTAAATCCTGAATCCAGATTAGAAGGGGTAATCGCTCCGTTATCGTTCGCCTCGACAATACTAACGCCGGTTGTTTGCTCTGAATTAGAGGGATATTCAATTTCCAAAATATGCGGGATTCCCGGACGTTCTATGGGGAACGTATACGCTTCCCAGCACGGTTCTTCGTTGGAACGATTGGTCGCCAGCTCGGTTACCGGACCTAATTCGCATTGACTGATTCGTGTATTTCCGTTTCCTAGCGGATATTCCCATTGTTTTTCGCGCATTCCCAGAGAAAACGGCGAAAGTCTTTCAAACGATTTCCACCATTGAGAATTGGCGGGATCGATTTCCGCGGTTAATTTGGTCTCCATCGCGCCCACTTGATCGGAAACGGCGGCGGAAGAATCGACGACTGCCAGCTGAATTTTACGAACAACCAATTCCCGCGCGGATTGAAGACGGACGTTTTCCAGTTGCTTGTTTACCGCTCCGGAAACTCGCGGCATAAGCGAATTGAGCTTGCTGCATGAAGCGGTTATTATTATATCGTAAACCCCTTCTTCCTGCGGAAGCTGGATTGAAAGCGGAATATCGCCGTCCGATTCCGGACTCCAAGTATATTCTTTTTTGTATATCTCAAATTGTTCCTGCGAATGCCGAAGCTGAACTTTGATTGTCGCGGGATTGTAAGACGTTAATCCCTCGGCGGCCAATTGATACGGCGTCAGAATTGCGCTGAAGGTTTCGGAGGGCGAATAAACTAAATTATCCCGATTTAACCGCAAACGAAGATAATCTCCTACGGTTCGTTTAATCGACGCCTTGGAATCGCCGATTTGGAATTGAAACGCCTGATTAAATAGCTCTTCCCATTTAATTTCAAAAGTCTGCGGAGGCTGATTATCGGCGGAAAGGGTAATACGGAGCTTTAATCCCGTTTGTCCAATCGCGCTGATATTATATCCGTCGTACTCACGAGGCGCGGGATGATGAATGTACAAAACCCCGTTGCGAACGCTGTAAGCAGCCGCCTGATCGGATTCCAAAGCCAGCGAATACGCCTCTAAAATCGAACCGGGTTGACCTGCCGAATTCGGATTGACAATTTCTATTTGACCCCGCCATTGATGCGCCTTCCCCGTCCAAGCAATACGAAAAGTACAAGACTGATACGAATTTTGACGGGCAATATTAGCCCCAGAAACGTTTACAGTCGGATTTAGCGGGGAATTTACCGTTGAATTTACCGGCTGATTTATTGACGGATTTACAGTCGGATTTACCGGCTGATTTGAAATCGGAGCAGCAACTGCGGAATCGGTGTTATTACCCGCCAAAGAATTTAGCTGACTGGCTGATATATACTGACCCAACAGAGGCGGGGATATTATTATTCCTGTACATATCGACACAAAAGCAATCGCGGCTGCGTATTGGACTGCCGTGATTGCCCGGTCAAGCTGTAATCGGTTACTGTTGGGAAATATACTCATTTATAAAGGCACGAAAATCAATTCAAGTGAAAACCACCGAATCCAGCAAATCGTCAAATCAGGTGATAATTCTCAAAAAAAGGAGGAAAAACAAAAGTTAAATATCAACATCGTAACGATCATGCGGGTAGAAATTCCAGCCGATATGCTCTGCTAAACGGGAAATATATTCTTTTTTGAATTGATTGCCGGTCGTTTGATCTGCTCCAATACTGCGGTTCGGCGGATATACATATCGTTCGGATGGGTCGTTTGAGTAAACTTCCTGACCTTCGTTTCCATCGATTAAAGAAACCGCGTAAGTCGCCTTGCCTTTATAGGTATCAATACCTTCCTGATGTTCAAATTCCATTAAATAAACGCCGATTACGTAATCCGCCTCAAGGTCTTTGGCGATTGCAATTAAATCTTCGCTTCCGGTAATATTATCGGGATAGTTATCCAGTCTGTTGTTGACTTCCTGCTGGGAAATCATAGTAATTTTGTTCTTTTTACCCAATTTTGCCGCGATTTTTCGACTTAACGACGCCCCGACCGCGCTGGCGTTATCCGAATCGGTGTAGGTTAAGGACGGGTCTGTCCAGCAAACAACGGCTACTTTGCCCTTCAGTTTTACCTTGCACGCCGCCGGTTCGTCCGTTCCGTGAAGAATGATAAATGCAGACGAAAACAGTTGGCAGCCGGATTGCGTGCAAATCAGACCGGAAAGGGCGATTATTAACGTTAAAAAACTTAATTTCGGACAATTTAGACCAAAAATTTTGAAACTTTTAAAAATATTTTGGTTTTTTTGCATTGTATTTCTTCCTTACCTATTGTATTATTCCTAACATTAGGTTATCCTAATATTAAGTGAATGATAAATTGTAAAATGACTACTATCAACTGTAGCGATTTTTACTGGAATAGACAAGAGCAATTTTGGGTATTTTTTATGAAAATTTTAGGAATCGTTGGAGGAGTTGCCTCCGGAAAGACTTTTTACACTCAGTTGTTTCAAAAACAGGGGGCTTCGGTATTTAACGCAGACCAGGCAGCCCACGACGTTCTCAACGAACGGACGATTAAACAAAAAATCCGTTTGCGCTGGGGAGAGGCTCCTTTCTTGCCCGATGGAAGCGTCGACCGCAAAAAAATTGCGGAAATCGTTTTTCAACCCAACGAAGATTCGGCTATGGAGCGATTGTACCTGGAATCGATTGTATATCCGGCAATTCGGCAGAAATTTGAAAAATTCCTCGACCAGTCCGAAACCGAAGGCGCGTTTTACGTTATCTTGGATGCCGCCATGCTTTTAGAGGCGGGCTGGGATAAGCTCTGCGATGCGATTGCTTTTGTCGATACGCCCGAAGACATTCGTCGGAATCGCGCAATAGAAAGTCGAGGTTGGACTGCCGAACAGTTGCTCGGACGAGAAAATGCTCAATTATCTCTGAAGAAAAAGAGAAGAAAGGCACTTTATGTTCTCAAAGGAGATTTGTCTGCCGAAGATTCTGAAAAAGCGGTTTTAGAACTGATGAAAAAACTAACCGGCGAC
>CAYZMZ010000212.1:0-6212 GCA_964479655.1 uncultured Planctomycetaceae bacterium | reverse complement strand
CTTCTATCCTACAGTACCTATATTAACTATTTTCCGCTTAAGTTGACGGCTATGGGAATAGAACCCTCAAATATCGGCTTGACGCATAAAATCAAGACCTCTTTTCAGACCCCAAAAACCACGGGAAAAATACCGAAAATCTACTTTGAAAACTCCTTTTGCCGACAAGAAAACCAGCGTTTTCGGAAATCCTGCTTTCCTTGAAGGGTCCGGAAAATGCCGACTGGAAATCTCTCGTTCTCACAAAAATACCGGCTGGAATCCAGCGCGTCCCTGAAAATGGCGTTCACCGAAAATTAAAATTAGTAAATTCTATAAATCAAACGATTCTTTGAGAAATACCTCTCCATATTTCTGAGGAAAAGCCAAGCCCTCGCACGCGGCGATTCGGACCGATTCGGGCGAATCAACGATTTTTTCGGTAATAATCCGCCGTCCTTCCTCCCACATGGGACGAATCAGACGCCGAGCAATTTCCGATTCGGACATTTTTCCGTCCCCGTCAATCCATTGACGCCATTTTATCGCCTTGGGATTTTGCGCTTGTCCGTTCCAGACGCGGAACCCCTGCCCCGATTTCACGCCCCAGCATTTGGATTTGTACATAGTTACCAAAATCGGAGAAACGGTAATTCTATCGGGAAACGCCGCATAAAGCACTCTACCGGCGTTAAAGGTTGTATCGATTCCGATTTCATCTATCGTCTTGATCGGTCCCCACGCCATACCAAAATTCGCCGCCGCAGAATCTATCCGATCCATATCGACACCTGACTGGAGCAGAATTAACCCCTCATTAATATAGGGGTTAAGCAATCGATTGACCACAAAACCGGGACAATCGCGTACCCAAAGAGGAATCTGACCTACCGAACGTAAAATTGAATCCGCCAAAACCAGCGTCGATTCCGCCGACTGATCTGCGCGGATAATTTCGGTTAGCTGTCTATGACGAACCGGATGCAAAAAATGTATTCCGCAAAAACGAGAGGGATTTTTCAAACTGCCCGCCAGAATCGAAACGGGAATCGTCGAAGTATTGCTTCCGATTACGCATTCCGCAGATACCACCGTTTCCAACCGACTTAACAACTCCTGCTTCACCGATTGCAGTTCGACAACCGATTCAATTACCAGCGTACAATCCGACAGGTCAGATAAATTGTCCGTTATTCGATATTCTGCGGGAACAATCGGCTCCGCCTCGCTTGACTGCCGCGTTGTATCGAATCGCGAGGGCGCAAATTCGCCGCGCAAGTTCTTTTCTACGAACTGTTTTGCGTTGGGAGCGTTATCGTAAACGACAACCGGAATTTTATGCCGCAAAAACACCGCAGCAATTCCCGCTCCCATAATTCCCCCGCCCAGGATTCCAATCGACATTAGCGCATTATATACACAAAATACGGCAATCGAATATCCGCTCAACCGCCCGCCTAAATATACTTTTCCGCTTGTTCTTCATCGATTTTCCGATGTTTTCCCTGACAATACAATGATAAATTCGACTTTGAAAAATACAATTATCGAATATTATATACTATGACTACTTGAATTTTCCTAGCAACGCCGTTTTGATTTCTCCCAACCGGAATCAAACAACCCTTTATTATATTGATTGGCAGGCGAAATAAAACGACGGCGTCTTTTTATGCAAACCGGGAAATTCCAAATGGAACCCGCATACCATTGTACTGACTTTAATCTAAAACCAAATCGGTTTAGAAACAGCTTTCCGCCGGGGTATAATCGAGGTTTTGCGCATCCGCCACCCCTTTATAGGTCAGTTTTCCCCTGTATACGTTCAAGCCCTTCATCAAAGAGGAATCGGATTTCATCGCTTCTTCCGCCCCCATATTAGCCAGCTTGAGTACATACGGCAAAGTTGCGTTGGTTAAAGCAAAAGTAGACGTTCGCGAAACCGCTCCCGGCATGTTGGCGACAGAATAATGCACAACGCCGTGCTTGATAAAATACGGATGTTCATGAGTTGTACATCGGTCCATCGTTTCAATCGCCCCGCCCTGATCGATCGCCACGTCAACCAAAACCGCTCCCGGCTTCATCTGCTTAACCATGTACTCTTTCACCAGTTTCGGAGTTTGAGAACCGGGAATCAATACCGCGCCGATAACCAGGTCCGCATCTCGAACCGCCGATTCTATGTTGTATGAATTGGACATAAGAGTTTGTAATCGACTGCTGAAAATATCGTCCAGATACGCCAAACGCGGTCCCGATAAATCCAAAACCGTAACCTGCGCGCCCATTCCCAACGCAATTTTAGCGGCTGACGCTCCCACGTTTCCCCCGCCGACAATAACCACCTTGCCCTTTTCAACACCCGATACTCCGCCGAGTAAAACACCGCGTCCGCCGTTGGTCTTTTCCAGCAAAAATGCGCCTACCTGAACCGCCATTCGTCCGGCTATTTCGCTCATCGGAGATAACAACGGCAACGCGCCGCCGGGAAGCTGAACCGTTTCGTAGGCAATGCCGATTATTTTCGACTTCAACAACGCCTGCGTCTGTTCCGCATCGGGCGCCAAATGAAGATAGGTAAACAGCACTTGACCTTCACGCAGTAATCCAAACTCCTGTTCCAGAGGTTCTTTTACCTTGACAATCAACTCCGCTTTCTGAAAAATTTCGGCTGCCGTCTTGATAATTGTTGCTCCCGCTTTAATATACTCGCCGTCGGTAAAACCGCTTCCGGCTCCGGCTCCTGATTCTATTAATACGGTATGTCCTGCTCGAACGCAGGCGTCTACCCCTGCCGGGGTCATAGAAACTCGATCTTCTTGCGGTTTAATTTCTGTTGGAACACCAATAATCATGACGGTACTCTCCCTTGATTGAGAATAAAGGTTCAATAAAGCTAAAAACTACGACAAAGCGCATTATAATCTTTTTTTTCCACCTCGTCAAGGGAAACAGGAAAAAACGGATTCTCCTGCACGCGCTTGAAAATTATTCTCTTTCCACCTGGGATTTTTCCCGACTTATATCCATCCCGGCTTCAGTCCCTCGTTCTAATCGCCCCCAACAGATGATTCCAGCCCCCCGTTTTACCGATGGGGCGAACCAGAACAACTGGTTTTTGAAACCATAAGCCGGAAAAATTCAAGTAGAACCCTTTTACGTCTGCCTTGACAACCGCTTTATTCTGTGTTATGATATATAGCAGACAGGGTTTCATTTGAAATCCCATTGGTTGCTCGGATACATCAATAAATATATCACAACATCAGGTAAATATGCGAATACTGGGAATCGATCCGGGATTAGGAATAACCGGTTACGCTGTCGTAGATAAAAACAACGGAGTTATTCATCTGCTGGAAGCGGGCGTTATTCGCGGAAAATCCAAAAAAACACTTCCCAGCAGAATCCATGAAATCTACGTTGGACTGGAAGAGGTAATAAATCAATTTAAGCCCGATGCCATGGGGCTGGAAGAACTATACAGTTTTTACAAACGCCCGCGAACCGCGATTTTAATGGGACACGCCAGAGGAGCTATTATGCTCGCCGCCGCCAACGCGGGAATGGAAGTTCACTCCTTTTCCGCTACCCGAATTAAAAAAGTGGTTACCGGAAGCGGACAGGCAACCAAAGCTCAAATGCAGCGTGCTATCATGCGGGAATTTCAACTGGCGGAAATTCCCAAACCGCCCGATGTCGCAGATGCGTTGGGAATCGCACTGACCTGTTTGTATTTAATTAAACCGGTTTCGCCCGGAACTACTTTGAATGAAATTTTCAACAAAATTTCGGCTTCCTAACAGCAAAAAAACTCAAAAAGTTCAAAATTTGTTTCGTCAATAACCGCATTTAGACAATCGATATAATCGTTGCAATCCCTAAAATCGTCACAATACCCCCATTTTAAGACAGGTATTATTGTCAAATAAAAAAATTTTTTTGACTAATTGGTTTATTTTAGCAAAATTTTTAAAAAAACGGTTGACCAAAATCATAACAGAGGATAAACTATATAGTACTGGCAGAAATATAATTTGATTATATTTTAATTATATTTTAAAAGGTAACAGATTAATAGATTTTAATAGATTATAAGTAGATAAGTTGTTATTTAATAAGATATAAAAACTTATTCCACATCATTTGTAAATAAGAGGATTCACAGACATGGCACGAACTGCCGGAGTTTGGGGCATCGATATAGGCAACTGCGCATTAAAAGCCTTGCGATGTCATTACGATCGAGAAGCGGGGGAAGTTGTAACAGACGCATTCGATTTTATCGAATACCCCAAAATCCTGACCCAGCCTGATACCGAACCGGGCGATATGGTTCATGACGCACTTATGCAATTTCTTTCCCGTAATTCCATAGACGGAGATAAGATCGCTATAAGTGTAACCGGACAAAATGGATTAACGCGATTTATCAAGTTACCGCCTGTAGAAGCCAAGCGAATTCCAGACTTGGTTAAGTACGAGGCCAAACAGCAGATTCCCTTTGACCTGAAAGAGGTTATCTGGGATTATCAGCGTTTAGGCGGAGAGAATCAAAGTGCCTTGGCTTTGGAAATAGAAATCGGCTTGTTCGCCATGAAGCGGGAACAGGTTTATAAATGCCTGCAACCGTATGACGAAGTCCGGATTCCGGTAGATTACGTTCAGCTTACCCCGCTGACCCTGTATAACTTAGCCATGTTCGATTTTCTGACCGACCTTCCGCCGGCCGACGAATACGATCCGGAAAATCCGCCGCCGTCTATTGCGTTTCTTTCCATGGGTACCGACGATACCGACTTGGTAATTACCAACGGTTTCAAAGTATGGCAGCGAAACATTCCTATGGGGGGCAATCATTTTACCAAAGCCCTAACCACAGAAATGAAGCTGACCTTCGCCAAGGCGGAGCATTTAAAACGAAACGCAAACGCTTCCACCGATAAAAAAGTGCTGTTTCAGGCGATGCGTTCGGTATTCAGCGACTTTGTAGATCAAATTCAACGTTCCTTGCGTTTCTATATCAGTTTGGACAGATACGCCAAAATCGATAAAATTATCGGTTTAGGAAACGCCATGCACTTGGCAGGATTACGAAAGTATCTGGAACAAAATTTGGGTATGAATGTTGAAATCGCGGACAAATTCAATCGTCTGAACATAACAGATTTTGAAAACACGCCGTCTTTCACCGATAATATTCCCGCTTTTGGCGTTTGTTACGGACTTTGTTTACAGGCGTTAAACAAGGCCGCTTTAACGACTAACCTGTTACCGCGGGAAATCGTACATGCGCGAATTATCAACTCAAAAAAGCCGTGGGCGGTCGCTGCGGTCGCTTTGATGCTCTTGGGAGCAACACTCAGTTACGGATCGCATTTTCTGCATTATCAAACATCCCAAAATCCTGAATTTAATCAATGGGAATCGCAGGCAAAAAGCGTAACCTCTCAAGCAAGCAGTTTCCAAACAAAATTAGAAGAAGAAAAACAAAAATTTACAGAAATTCAAACTATCGGCAACGGCTTGCTTGCCAATTCCGGCCGTTCAATTGAATGGCTGGAATTAATGCGGATTGTCGGGGGTGCTCTGCCCGTTCAGGAAGGCGGAGATAACAACCAAGATATACCCATTCAACGTCGAAATCTGGTTCAAATTGAAAATATCGAGGCTCAGCCGTTTGATAAAGTAGATTTATGGAAAGAATACGTTACCAAGGCCGGATACCTGAAAAAGGCGACTCCCGACACGTCAGCCGAAGGCGGTGAAAACGCGGACGATGCCGCCAACAACGGCGATAATCCAGCAGACAGTTCCGGTTCAAATTCCGGCTCCGCAGATTCGTCTTCGGATTCCGGCTCGTCCGATTCCAGTTCCGATCCAAACGCGAAAAAATCAAAAACGTGGCTAGTTCAAATTACGGGCTATCATTATCATAACAGGCTCCCCGACGATTTAACCGTTGCGCCTGAAGGAGCGAATTTTGTTCGCGAACGAATCATCAAAACCTTGGAAGAAGGACGCATTAAGCTCTCCCGCCCCGCGATTTTTAACGCTTGGGTAGAGCAGCAAATGGAGAAAAACAAAGCGGCTGATACCAATTCAGATGAATCCGCCAGCTCAGACGGTTCTTCAGAATCGGAAGACGGAACAGCGCCGGTCAAGTTTGAGGTTCTGCAAGGTCCCGACGACGACAAAGATGGTGTTTGGTACACGATGAAAGAATTAGG
>CAYZMZ010000211.1:890-6223 GCA_964479655.1 uncultured Planctomycetaceae bacterium | reverse complement strand
AAAGGGCGAACATGTAGACCCTCGTATTATGCGTCCGAGCACCTCGGCTATTTTGGCCGCTGCGATGAAAATTGAATAACCTTTCCAATCCCATGTACGATATTATTGTTTTCGGCGGCGGTCCGGCTGGATACGTTGCTGCGATTTCTGCGGTAAAAGCAGGCTGTAAATCCGTTGCTTTGATCGAACGCGACAGTTCTCAAGGCGGCGGATTAGGGGGAACATGCCTTCATCGTGGCTGTATCCCCACTAAAACCTACCTCGACAACGCGGAAACAATCAATCGCGTTAAAGAATCCTCCCGCAGGGGTATTGTCGCCTCTCCGGCTAGAATCGATATGCCCGCAGCCGTAAAATTCAAAGACCGCGTTGTAAAACGTTTATCGATGGGAGTTGGAAGTTTACTCAAAGCCTGGGGCGTTGAACTTATCTGCGGACAGGGAACCGTAAAATCCCTCCAGGATATTATTATTACCGCCGCAGACGGAAGTCAGAAAAGTGTAGCTTGCAAAAAGCTGATTCTGGCCTCCGGCTCCCGCCCCGCCCGGGTTCCGATTCCCGGAATCGAATTGCCAACTGTACTTAACAGCGACGAACTACTGAACATAAACTTCGTCCCAGACCGGCTGGTTATTGTCGGAGGGGGAGTTATCGGCGTCGAAATGGCACGCATTTTTCAAGCCTACGGTTCTAAAGTTACTATCGTTGAAATGCTTGACAGACTCGTTCCCAATCTGGATTCTGAAGTCGCGCAGGCGGTACTCAAATCGCTAAAATCCGCTAAAATCGACGTCAGATTATCCGTTAAAGTTGAAGGGTTTGAAAACACAAATCCCGACTCTCCAACCGAGGTAATTGTATCTGACGACGAAAAAACCGAACGGATTCCGGCTGATATTGTTTTGGTTGCCGTCGGCAGAACGCCCAATACAGAATCGTTTGCCGAATTGCATCTTGAAATGAATCGTCGTTTTGTTCAGGTGAACAGAAAAACAATGGTAACATCCAATCCCCAGGTCTATGCCGTGGGGGATATTACCGGTCTTTCCATGCTGGCTCATTCCGCGTCTGTTATGGGGCACCAAGCCGGGTACAACGCCTTCAACGCGATTATCAATCCCCAATCCACCGAAACCGGGGATTCAACAGAAGAACTGTTAAAAAACGTTCCGTCTGTTGTCTACGGCGAGCCGTCTGCGGCCGGAGTTGGATTAACGCAGACGCAGGCACAGCAATACTGTCTGGAGCATAACGCCGAGCTAAAAATCGGAAAAAGCCTGTTCGGAGGAAACGGGCGAGCGGTTGCCGCCGGTATGGGCGACGGATTCGTTAAAGTTTTAATCAGCTCAACCGAAAGTCAAAGCCTGATTTTAGGCGTACATCTATACGGACCGATGGCTTCCGAATTGATCAACGAATGTTCACTTATCGTTGGGGCGGAAAGCGGATTAAAGCAAATTCAAACCGCGATTGCTGCCCATCCGACTTTTGGAGAGGCGATTGCAATTGCCGTTCAAGACGCACTCGGTCAGAGCGTTCATCAACCGCCCAAATCCGTTTAATCTCTAACGAAAACGTATACAAACAGACAAATAAATCATACTGCTCCCGTTAGGGAGCAACGAGCGGTAGAAATAACCCCGCTCTGTTTATTCTCCGTTCAACGTTACACCCAATATCAAACTAAAATTCTTCTTCCGGTCTTCCCGGAATTTCAAGAAAACAAAACAACGGGAAATCGCGGGCGATTTACTAGCCCAGATCGAATATCCGAGGCGGTTCTAAATTAAATCGTTTCATCTTTTTATAAAGCGTAGTTCGATTGATTCCCAACGCCTGGGCGGTTTCTATCCGATTCCATTGAAAAGCCTGTAACGCAGCTAGAATAATCTTTCGCTCCGGTTCCGCCAAGGCGTCTTTCAACTGTCGGACGTTTTCCGGCTTAACCGAATTATCCTCGCCATCTACGCCGGATTCGTTCAACTGAAGAGATTTATCCGTGGATTTTTCAGCAGTAATTTCAGCAGGTAAATCATTCAGACCGATATATTCCGATTTTCCCAGCAAAACGGCTCTTTCCACCGCGTTTTGCAACTGACGCACGTTTCCCGGCCAACAGTACGACCGCATCGCGTTTAAGGCATCGGAAGTAAACCCCTGACTGATTTTATGAACTTTTTTATTCATATCTTCCAAAAAATGATAGGCAAGCAAAGCAATATCGTCCGCCCGTTCCCGCAAAGGGGGCAGTTCTATATTGATAACATTGACCCGGTAATATAAATCCTGTCGAAATCGCCCTGCCTGAACAGCTTGATATAAATTATCATTAGTCGCTAAAATTACACGCACATCAACAGTACAGGTTTGCGTTGATCCAACCGGCTCAAACTCAAAATCCTGCAATACCCGCAGTAATTTAACCTGCAACGCGGGACTGGCGGTCGAAATTTCATCAAGAAAAATCGTACCGCCATGCGCCTGCTTGAATTTTCCGATCTTTTCGCCTATGGCGCCGGTAAACGCGCCGGCGGCATGCCCGAACAATTCGCTTTCCAAAAGCGTTTCGGACAACGCCCCGCAGGCGATTTCTACAAACGGCTTATTGCGTCGGCTGCTGAGTCGATGAATCGCCCTCGCTACCATCGATTTCCCCGTTCCGCTTTCGCCGGTTATCAAAACCGATGCCTGAGTATCGGCTATCGTTCTAATCAGATCGAATATTTTTTTCATGCGTACATCGCACCCGACGATATTTTCCAAGCCGTATCGATTATCCAACATCGATTTCATCGCCTCGTTTTCCGCCGCTATTTTTTTATCGCGAATCGCCCGCTGAATCGTCATCAATAATTCGTCGTCAATAATCGGCTTGGACAGAAAATCAAAAGCTCCTTCTCGAACCGCTTTTAACGCCAATTCCGCTGTTGCGTACCCTGAAATTACAATTACCTTCGAGCTGGGATGATGGCGCATGGCGTAGCGGAGAACATCAAATCCGCTTTCCACGCCCACGCGAACATCCGTTAAAATCACGTCAAAAGACTGCTGTTGCAAAACAGAAATCGCCTGATTTACCGAATTTGCCAGCGTTATTTCATAATTCAGACCGGATAACCAATCGGAAACGGATTCCGCCAGATTTTTATCGTCGTCGATAAGAAGAATTGTATTTTTATTGCTCATGGGGGGGATAGTTTTAATTGATTTTTCAATGTATAATCAAATTATAGGAAGTCAGGAAAGAGTATAAGAGCATCCTGCGTATTCCCTTTAATAGATTTTTCCGAAGCATCAAGCGTAACTTATACATCAGATTTTTCAATCATCAAAAATTTTTACTATAACTACGTGATTATACTAGAAGAACTACTTGAATTTTCCTATCAACGGCGTTTTGAAATTGCCGCAAAAGAAGAACTTCCCCTCGATTTTATCGATTAGAACAAATTATACTGATTCCACTCGACTTTTTCCGGTTTGCATAACAAACCTCCATCGTTTCATTTCGCCCTGATCCGTAAAATTGTGAGTATTTATTCTTACGGGGCAAAATCAAAACGATGTCAAGAAGAAAAATCCATAAAACGGGGCGTTTACGGCAATAAAAATCGCAAAATAGAAGTATCCACCGCATACTACTCAGGCAAAAAACAATGAATATATCAAAATTAACGGCGTCAATTATCCAAACCAGTACCGTCGAGGCTTGTTTCGCTCTAGCCGGGGGCGGGTCAGACGCACTCGCCGATTTATTACGTACGCCCGGAGCCTCGAAATTCGTCTCCGGTGCTTCAATTCCTTACTCTCCCGATGCCATGACGGATTTTCTCGGCTGCACGCCTGAAACGTTTTGCTGTCAGGAAACCGCCTGGAAAATGGCTCAGCAATGCTTTCAGCTCCAGCTAGCGCGAATCAAAAACGATACCGTCGATAATTCCCAACGAAGTCGAGGAACCCAGGCGGTCAACGGTGTGGTTGTAAATAAGACAGAAAAAAAATCCCTGTTCGCTTACCAGCCGGAAGAATTACAAAATAAATGGGGCGTCGCCTGTACTGCCAGTTTAAGTACGAATCGGATTAAACGCGGGAATTATCGCGCTTATATTGTAATTCAGTCTTTGGCAGACGTCTATACTTTTACCGTACAGTTCGTCAAATCACCCGACGAATCAGAACAATGGACTTTCGACCAATTTTCCGAACTCCGCGCAATTCAAGAGCGAATCGTTTCCGATGTTATCCTGTCCGCTTTGCGTTTCGTTCAGCTTAAACAGGACGAATTTTATCCCGAATACAGTATCGCGGATTCACTCATGCCGGAATTTTCCGTTCAATATTCTCATCGAACCGTCGATAAATCCTGGTATAAATTGCTTTCGGGAGAAGTTGACGCCTTGATCTGGGGAAAAGACAGCAAAGTGGCGTGGACGCATCCCGCTATTTTACCCGGCTCATTTAATCCGATTCATGACGGACATCGACAAATGCGGAAAATCGCCGAACAAATTCTCTCAAAGCCGGTTTTCTACGAACTTTCTATTCTCAACGCCGATAAACCGCCGGTTTCAATGGGCGAACTCGCTTACCGTCTGGAAGAAATCGCCTCCGGCTCCGATCCCGCCCCGGTAATTTTAAGCCGATGCCCCTATTTTATCGATAAAGCGCGGCATATTCCTGGAACAACGTTTGTTTTGGGAGCCGATACAATCGAAAGACTAAATGACGTTCGCAAATACTATCAGAATCAGGAAGAGTTCGATTCTGTTCTCAACGAGCTGGAACGGCTAAAGACCCGATTTTTAGTCTTCGGACGTCCTGATACCGGCGGAAATTACATCGGATTAAAGGATTTAACGATTTCTAAAAAGCTGCTGGATCTATGTCAGGAAGTCCCTCAGGAAACGTTTTGTAATTCGCTCCGCTCAACGGATATTCGCTCCGGCAGAGAAGCGCATTAAAAAAAGCGCAAGAAATACATGCTAAAATACGTAATAAAAGGGCGTATTAAAAAAGCGTATTAAAGAGCGTATTAAACGCGTGCTTAAAAAAGCGGGAAACAAGCACCAAAAAGAAATACTGACAAAAGGTAATACGGACAAGGTAATACTAGCAAGAAAAAAACGCAAGTTCCGACTGGATAATTTCCGAGATAACTGATTCGACTGAGGGGGCTTCATGTATTCCGTATTCTACGGGGGAGCCGCGATGCTCAAGTATTTAAGTTTAATGGAAATGTTACCAATCGAAACTTGCGTTTTGATTAAAAGTGTCAAACACTAAAGTCCTCCTTTCAAAGGACGCCTGGAAGCCAACGGGTTAACGATGAGCAA
>CAYZMZ010000211.1:0-880 GCA_964479655.1 uncultured Planctomycetaceae bacterium | reverse complement strand
AACCTAAACATATCTTTCGGGACGGTTCGATAAACGCAGCAGTATAAATTCAAGTAACTTGAGTTTACAGGAACAACGCACAACGCCCAGTTTCAAACCTATAACAGGCAACGACTTTGACCGATTTGTAAAACCACCTATCCTTCTTCAAGGGATAGTCCTTGATCGAATTTTCAAAAGCAGGTCAAACGTAAAAGGCGGATTCGGCTATTCGATAAACTGCATTTAATTGCTCGGATTACTCCAAGCCCGATAAGCATAATAACAACAGCATTTACTGCTCAATCGACCGCCCCAGCTAACGGTTCTTTACGGGAAACCCTCATAATAAAACCTCTACGTTGGGACAAACAAAATGAAATTGACGAACACTAAAAAAGGGGTGATGTAAATGAAAAAACAACGTATAAAGGAGTAAAAGGAAACAACCTGAACAAATTGAAAAGCTCGCAGAAAATCGTCGAATGTATTACAAATTGCAACTGTCTTACAAGATGTAATCAACCGCGCGTAAGCACCGCAAACCAACAAACTTGTCCAACAAAAACCGGAAAAACCGGACTGAAAACTCCAACGGATTAGCCGCTGGGAAACTTAAATTTACGCAATGCAAAAACGAACTAATTAAAACATGATAAGCACCTACCACAGGTACAGGCTCATTACTTGCTCCGACGGGAAAAGAACTCGTGAACCATAAGCAATCTGTTCCCGAATATGAAGTGTTTTAAGGATTCTTTTTTTCTCACTCCATCAATCACTTCTAACTTTGATACGATAAATCAAAAAAGTTGGTTCGATAAAGTTTGAAAAATTTTTTGAAAAAGTTTAAGGAAATTAAAATGAATCACAAAATTGAAAAAGGCTCGTAAAATGCCGA
>CAYZMZ010000210.1:2607-6227 GCA_964479655.1 uncultured Planctomycetaceae bacterium | reverse complement strand
ATTTGCAACGCAATATTACGAATTATTTTATACGAATATGCGACATCTACTTTAAGGGAACCCGATCAACCAGCGTCTTAAATTCCGTACGCTTGGCATCATCTCCGATTGTTCCTTCCAGTAACTCCTTGACCAGGGAAATGCTTGCTGATTCGGTATAGGAACTCTTTTTCAGCAGTTGAGCGTACAGAGCTACGGCGGCGGCAAAGCGGAAATCCTTGGACTGCTGAAGTTGTTCCAGCTGCTTTTCGTTCGGAATTGAAACCGGGAAATCTTTGTATTCGGACGTATCGCTATCGGGCAACTTATAACGGATTTTTACCAAAAACAGCTCGTTTTTCAGTTCCGTTTGCTGAGGCGTTTCAGTCTTTTTGGAATCTTCGGCCGATGGTTCTTCCGGAGCGTATCGGGATTTATCTACCAAACCAGCCAAGGGAATATCAACTCCAATAGGTACAATTTCGTACAGAGCAATCATCGAATGTCCTGCTCCCATATCGCCGGAATCAATTTTATCGTTGTTAAACTGATTCGCTTCCAATTTGCGATTTTCGTAACCAATCAAGCGATAGGCTTTTACGGTTGCAGGATTAAAATCGACTTGAACTTTAACGTCTTTTGCGACTGTAACCACCGTTCCAATCAAGCCCTCGGACAAAGCGTAATATGCTTCCGCTCTACTGTCGATATAGGCATAGTTTCCGTTGCCCTTATCGGCTAGCGTTTCCATCAAATTATCCTTCATATTCCCCATTCCAAACCCCAAAACGGTCAAAAATACACCGGATTGAGCGGCGGTTGATATTTTATCGCCCAAGGCGGAAATATCGGTCATTCCAACGTTAAAATCGCCATCTGAACATAAAATCACTCTATTGATAGAATCCTTATTGAAGTTTTCCTTTGCGATTTGATACGCTAAATCTATGCCGTCCGCTCCGGCTGTAGAACCGCTGGCACTCAAATTCAGGATTACCTGTTCGATTTCACGCTTTTTATTACCCGCAGTAGGAGGTAAAACAACCTGCGCAGAGCCGCTGTAGGTAACAATCGAAACGCTGTCTTCAGACCGCAGCTCGTCCAACAAACGCAGCATCGAATCTTTAACCAGCGGCAGTTTATTGCCGTAGTCCATCGAGCCGGAAACGTCCAGCAAAAATACCAGGTTGAGCGGTTTAACGTCTTTTCTTTCGATATTTTTCGCCTTGATTCCGATTTTCGCCAGCAGCAAGCCGGGTTCCCATGGATGATTCCCGACCTCACAATCCGCCGCGATTGGACATTTATCCTCGAAAGCGGGACCGGTTAAATGATAGTCAAAATAGTTGATATATTCTTCTACCCGAACCGAAGCAGGAACCGGCAGGCTGTTGTACGAAAGCATATTTTGTCTCATAATTGTATACGAGGCAGTATCGACATCTACGCCAAAAGTAGAAAAGTTTTCATCTTGAGGACGCGTGAACTTATTTTCCTCTAATTTGGGAGCGTAGCCCGACAACTCATTTACCGACGAGCCGTCCAAGTTGATTTGTGAATTATCTTGGTCCGTATCCTCACTTGGAGCTGTCTCCATAGCAGGAACGGCATCCGCAGCAGGAACGGCTCTCATAACAGGAGCCGCCATCATAACAGGAACGGGTTCTGCAGCGGATTCGTCCGGCAATTCTAACGCCTTCTCCGAAGAGATGGCGTGTTCGTTAAATTCAATATTCGGTTGGATACTATATGCCGCACCCTCTGGTTGAACGGCTGTCCTCACTCTTTTCATCTTTTGCGCAGGAGCCGCATAGTTGGCATTGCTTCGAGCCGATCTTTCCTTGGCATCGGATTCCGATTTGTAAACCGCTCCGTCTGCGGCCGATTCTTGCGGAATTATTTCCGTTTCCCCGTCAAGTGCCCCAATATCTGATATACGTGCCGATGCTGTTTCACATATATTCACATCTTTATTATCTGACAAACGCGCTATTCGATTTGCGGTAAAAGGATAGCCCAAATAGGCAGAGGCAATCAGCAAGCCGGTAATAACTACCAAGCTGGTACAAGCAATCGCGCTGACAAGAGCGGTAATCGACCAATTCACGTTTTTTCGTTCGACAACGGGCTTTGCAGCAGCCGGTTCGGGAATCGGCTCGGCGGCAAAGCAATCCGAAAGCAAACCATCGGTCTTGCGAATTTTATCCACTTGTTCTTGCAAGGCCGGGTCTGCCTTGATTTGGGCTTCGACGGAGGCGTTCTCCTCCGGCTCCAGTTCTCCCAAAGCATACAGTACAATTTGTTCATTTATCTTATTATCCATTTTGAATATCCTTATTATTTATTTTGAGTACGTAAATTCTTGCTTGAAAACGACAGATCAAGGCGGACTTCAAGTCAGTTCCTGCGCCAGTTTCGCAACGGCTTCGGAAAGGATTCGCCGCACATTGCCATGGGACAAGCCGATAATTTCGGCAATATCCTTGGTCTTCATTTGTTCATCATACCTCAAATGGAGAATTTCCTGCGTTTGAGGCGATAGGTTTTTGACTTTCTTTCTTACGATAGAATTCATTTCTGAATTTTGCGCCGCCTGATCCGGCTGGATTTCTGCCGGCTTGTTTTCGTAGGCGATTGTCGCCTGACTGTCCTGTTCAATAAGTTTATTAAACCGTTTTCTTTTTCTGAATATGTCGATCATATAATTTCTCGCTGTTCTATAGAGGAAGTTTCTCAATTGCGTCCCCTGAAATAAATTGCCGCTTTTCAGGTATCGTAAATGCGTTTCCTGAGCCACGTCGTCCGCATCGGGCCAGTTGCCCATAATTCGAGCGGCGTACCTGCGTATCGATTCATAAAACGGCGCGTTATCGTTGGGGGATTGTATCATGATAGTTCAGTTGTTAGGTTTTACAATATCCTTGATTCCACTTAATTTTTCCCCGGTTATATGATTCATTATACCAGCCATTTCATTTCTTCCGAATTGGTAAACAGAAGTTAAGTTCTATTGATTCGGCAAAATCAAAACGGCGTCAAGAGGAAATTTCAAGTAGTCATAGTATAAAAACTCAAGTAATTTTGCTTTGGTTATTTCGGAATCAAAACCGGGCGATTACATAACAGAAACAGATGAATTCACGTTGTTCTTACAATAATTACGAACATACAGTATAAATGTTATCCGAATTTTCAAAAAAAGAAAGGGGAAGACCCAAAGAATATTTTCCGCAACGCTCGTCCGGATAAACGCCCCGTAGAATGGGGACAATTTCCGTTTATTTTATTTCTTGCCCCGTATAAATCGCCTGATAAGCCCAAAACGGATTTATTCTGATTCAACTTATACTGATTTCACTTGAAATTTTCCGACCTATATAAACATAAACCAGCCGATTTCGCCCTGATCGAAAAATCAAGGCTTACATTCAAATATCCGGAACGGAAATCAAGCCGGCGACGATAGCAAAAATCGTTCCGTCAGAGATTAAATTCCCTATACGCCTCGGAAGCCAGATAGAAAGAACCGGCAATACAAACAAGCTGTCCTCCGAACTGCAAGGCGGCTTGGATTGCGTCTTTTGAGCAATCAAACGTTTCGACAGTATCCAAATTATCAGCGGATTTATCGGATAATTCGT
>CAYZMZ010000210.1:0-2597 GCA_964479655.1 uncultured Planctomycetaceae bacterium | reverse complement strand
TTCACGCAATTTATCTGATTTATACGCACGCGGATTATTGGAAAATTGAGTTATAAACCAGTTGGCAAAATAGGGATATAACATCGAAAACATGGTATGAGCGTCTTTGTCGTCCGCGCAGGCAAATACCAAACCGCATTGTTTTCGGGGTAAATTAAGCCGGGCGATCGCCTTAACCAGCACGGCTATCGAATTCGGATTATGAGCTGCATCTATAATAACCTGCGGATTGGTACGAATCGTATCGATTCGTCCAGGAATCCGGATTGATTTCAACGCCCGTCTAATATCAGAATCGGAAATTACGAAGCCCGACTGATTCAATATTTTAACCAATTGCAATGCAATCGCCGCGTTGGCAGATTGATGTTCGCCGGGCAAGGCAAGATAGACAGATTTATACTCACCGCAGGTAATTTGCCCCGCCAAAGAATAGGGTTCCGGTTGATACATCCAGAAAAAATCCCGCCCCGCTTCTATTGTCAATGCGTTATTCTGCCGGGCAACAGATTCTATCACCTGTCGCGGCGAAACGTCCATAGAACCAACAACAACCGGAACTCCCGGCTTAATTATTCCCGCTTTTTCTCGCGCGATTTTAGCTTCCGTATCGCCTAAAACTTCTATATGATCCAAGCCAATACTGGTAATAGCCGTAGCAATCGGAGAGCAAACGTTGGTAGAATCCAAACGACCTCCCAGCCCCGTTTCCAATACAACCAAGTCGGTTTTACGCTCCACAAAGCCCAGAAAAGCCATCGCCGTCAGAATTTCAAAAAATGTAACCGCTCCTAATTCCGGATTTTCCCGATCCATGGTTTTTACAACCGGTTCGACAACAGAAAGCCATCGGTTAAATTCGTCCTCCGTGCACGGATTATTATTGATTCTAATTCGTTCGTTGATCGACAAAATATGCGGTGAAGTAAACAATCCCACCGTATATCCTGCGGCGTGCGCTATTTCCGCCAGCATCGTACAGGTAGACCCTTTGCCCTTGGTTCCCGCTACATGAACGATTTTCAGATTGCGCTCTGGATTGCCCAGTTTATCCAGCAGAACCTGTTCACGTGTCAGATTCATAGCTATTTTTACCGGGATTTTATGGAACGTTTCGTAATTTACACGCGAATAAAGAAAATTCATAATAAAACGTATGTTCAATCTAATTGACCTGAGATTGTATTCAAGGCGGGTTTTATACTATTACTACCGGATTTCTCCTATCAATACCGTTTTGATTGCGCCGCAATAAATCCTCCCGTTTTTACGAATAACGGCGAAATGAAACGACTGAGATTTGTTATTCAAACCGGGAAAAATCAAGTGGAACCAGTATAAACGGACGTTTTCTATCGGGTATAATGCAACGTCCGCTTGAAACGGAATAATCCGAAAAAATTTCAAGCGGAGCCGGTACTTTAGGAGGCATTTAATAATTATTACTTCCTCGGGTATTAAAATACCGCTGGTAATCGTTCATAAAGTAAGGCGACCCGCCATACGGATTCGGACTGTTCAGCGGAGATTGCGTGGGAAGCAAGCCCGGATTATTCTCCTCAATTTGATTCAATGTCCGATTTTGCGTTTCCAACTGCCTTTGCTGTCGAAGCAGCGTATTTTGGAGAGATTCTACTTCGCGATTTATGTTTTGATCGTACGCTTTTTGCTGTTGAATAGGACGAACGAACAGATTGTAATTATCGCCGACCGTACCCAGTCCTCCGCGCCCAGCATACAAATACATGTAGGGACTATACGGGGATTGAGGCGCGACGTTGTCAAACGGCTTCGCCGAAGTTTGCGGTTTTACCGCCTGTCCGATGGTTGCAGCCTGAACAGGGCGATAACTGCCCTGCGCTGGCTGAAACGGATTTCTCTGTACAATCGGCTGGGAAGCAGTTTGAGGAATTCCCGTTCCTGCGGCTGGATTGGGCTGAAACGGATTAGTTCCCCTATTGACAAACGGAGATTGCGGCAAAACAGGTGCCGTCGGAACCGTTTGCGACGAATTCATCGGAGTTTGTCCGTTTATCGCCGTTGGATTTTGAATTCCTCCCGATGGCGGATTATAGCCTTTTGCCGGCTGCGTTGACGGTTTAACCGGATTTTCGTACGGCATCGGAGCTCCCCGACGCTGCGGAATCCGCTGGCTGTAAGCCGGAACGGTTATCGTTACAATCAGCAGTAAAAGCGGTAAAAACTTATATAATTTGTATTGCATAATTATTGCTCCTGTTAGACTGACAGAATAAACTTCTCTGTTATATTATACTCTATTTTAAGTCTGAAAGTCTAATTTTTTTGTATTTTTTTATATTTCTGTCTTTCCGCCTAAACGATTGAACTTTTCAGTCCTCGATTATTCGTCTTCGTTTATTCCCGGTTCCGCTTGATATTCCCCGGCTTATAATTACCTGACTTATAACTCCCCTAAACCCGCCCGATTTATTTCGTCCTATTCAATCAAACAGGGAGTCTGTTATTCATACAGGACGAAATCAAAACGTCATCGAGGGAAAAAATCAACTCGGTTATCGTATAACTGTTAGTAACTAGTTCCGTTACGTACACCGATATTTTGCAGGTTACGCAAG
>CAYZMZ010000209.1:0-6232 GCA_964479655.1 uncultured Planctomycetaceae bacterium | reverse complement strand
TCAAGGCGAAATGAAACGACTGGTTTATGAAAATATAAACCGGGAAATTTCAAATGGAACCCGTAGAAAAGGAATCCCAGTCAATGTTTCCGCGTTAGATGCGGAATAAAAAATCGAAAAAATTTCCAAAATTAAAGGCGAAGTGTATTGATTTTTATTTGAGAATCCGTTATTATAAAAGGAGATGAAGGGTAAGTTACGGTTTATGGTAACAAGACCCAAAATGAAAAGAACAGAGCTATTTTTAATTTACATCATTTGAGGTTACGAGAAAATAAACGGAAAGTTTTAAACGTAAAGGATAATTCGCTTATTTTCCCCCATTGCGACAAGCAGAAAAGGAACGTTGAGATGATCGTTACAACATCAACACGACACGGCAGCATTAGCGAGCAGACCCGCGCCAAATTTGAAGCCAAAGTTGAAAAACTGGGGCGAAACTTTGAACAAGTCAATACGGTCGATATTCGCGTCGACTTAGACAATAAGGTGAAACCCAATCTGGAAGTTATTGTTAAGCAAACCAATGCCCCGGATGCCATTGTTTCGATTGAAAATGAAGAACTTATGACTGCGTTGGATCTCGCAATTCATAAATTGGAGCAGCAGCTTCGTAAAGCGAAGACCAAAAAGATCGACAGTTTCCATGCTCCCGTCGAGGTTCCAGCACCAAAAGACGTGTAGAATAATCTGTTAAAATTGTTAAAAATAGCAATATACCGATTAATTTTGGAAAAAAACGAGGAAGTTTTCAACTTCAAGCCCTGTACTCCATTTAAAATTAATGAGTATTTGTTATATTAGATATATAATTTGTTTATAATTTAATTTCAAGCTTTCAGAAAAGCGAAATTTTCTGAAAGCGAGTTTGCCTTTATTTACAAGGAGTCCTCTCTGATGAGGTTCGATGAATTTATCGCAATAGATTCGATTAATCCCAATCTTCAAGCGACAGAAAAAGAAGCAGCGATTCGTGAAATGGTTCTTTCGTTAGTCAAAGCCGGTAAATTACCGGAAGATGATTACGAGAGTATTGTTCGAGCGATTGTAAAACGTGAAGAACTCGGCAGTACCGGTATTGGTCGTGGTATTGCGGTTCCCCATACAAAGCACCCTTGCGTTCAGGAGTTGGTAGGTACGGTTGCGGTTAGCAATAAGGGCGTAGATTTCGAGAGCTTAGACGGCGATCCGGTTTACGTTTTATTCTTGCTGATTTCACCCCCCAACGAGCCGGCGCGTCATTTGCGTGCTTTAGAGCGGATTTCGCGTCAGCTTCGCAATGATACGTTCTGCAAATTCCTCAAACAGGCTCGCAACAATGAAGACATTTTGCAGCTGTTATCGGAAGCAGACAATAACCAATTCGATGACTAATGTTTTGTGGAAACGTTTTTCCCATAAGCCTGCAGTAAAGTTACATTTATTTTATGTATAGCTTTATCTGTCAGATTAGTCGTTTATCCCCATTTTCACGGATTGACATTATTTATGAATCGACAAGTAGTTGTGGCTAACCCGGAAGGGTTGCACATGCGAGTAGCACTGATGATCAGTCAGTGTGTCAAGCAGTTCGATGCAAAGGTAACAATCAGTAAAGATTCCGAAACGGTAAGTGCGTGCGATATTTTGCAGGTGCTTACCTTAGGAGCGATTCCAGGAACCCGATTGCTGATAAATGCCGAAGGTATTGACGCTCAGGCTGCGTTGGACAACTTAACTCAAATGTTTGAAAGCGGATTTAAGGCGCCGGTTTTGCAGTAACAGGTGCTTTATCACGTTCCCATCAGACGTTTTGTATACTGTTCAGCTTGAAATCTCCCGGTTTGTATTGTTATAAACCGGTCGTTTTGTTTCGCCTTGATCGGCAAATCAAAGATTTTGTCTGGTTACAGGACGGAATCAAAACGGTTTCCAGGGATAATTCTCGTTCCAGTATAGCGTCTGATGAAGTTCGGTTTTTAGACTGGCTTGAGTTTTGTTTGATTGCGGTTTTTCAATTCAGGCGTTTTACGTGTTAAGTGTGTAAAAACGTGTGTTTTGACGACTACGCTGTCCGCTTGATTTTTCCGTTGAGGTCGTTTTGATTTTGCTCGATGAAACGTGAAGTTTTTATTTGTACTATGGCGAAATGAAAACGGCGTTTTCAGAAAAAATCAAGTAGTCATAATATAAAGCGGACAAAGTCAAGTGAAAGCGGTTTACATCGCGTGAAGTCGAGGGAATGTCCGGGAAAAGATTCATGCAGCCAGAACATAAAATGTTTTATAAATTTTGTAAGATATTTTATGGATTCTTGTTGTCTGTAAACGATGAAGCGGGAAAAATCAGAGTAATCAGAATACAAGTGTACTCCAATCCTTCAGTCGTGTTGTGTGGATAATATGAAAACACTCAAAGGCATCCCGGTTTCGCCCGGTATCGCGTTCGGTGAAGCTCTTGTTATAGATGACGAGGGGTTTCGCATTCAGAACTCGTACGTTTGTGCGGACAAAGTACCGCAGGAAATAGAGCGGTATGAACATGCGTTTTCTGTTGCGCAGCAGGAGATTGCGTCTAATGCGGGAGTGGTTGCTCGTGAACTGGGGAATCAATATGGAGCTATCTTTCAGGCTCACATGGCGATTATGGAGGACAGTACTCTCAAACAGCAGATTACCGATTTAATTCAAAATCAAAAATATTCTGCCGAGTACGCAGTTACCGAAACATTTAAGCAGTACGCTGAAAAATTCAAGAGTATAAACAACGAGTATCTTTCCCAGCGGGTGGGAGATATTATCGACATTGAAAAGCGTATTATGCGAATTTTGATGGGTATTCATCAGGATTCTCTTGCCAAGGCCAATCGGGATTTGATTGTTCTGGCTCATAACCTAACGCCGTCTGAAACGACGAACTTAAATCCATCGTATATAAAGGCTTTTGTGACTGAAATCGGCGGCAAGGGTTCTCATACGGCGATTGTAGCCGAGGCGTTGGAAATTCCGGCGGTGGTTGGATTGGGCAAGTTTCTCCATCTGGTTAAAGGCGGACAGTCGATTATCGTAGACGGAAACTCCGGTGTACTAATTATCGACCCGAATCAGGAAACTCTTGAAAAATATCAGCAGCTCAAGGAGAAGGATTCACGCGAGCGGGTAGACTTGGAACAGCTGGACAATAAGCCATGCCGAACGCTGGACGGAATAGAAATATCTTTGCTGGGCAATATCGAATTTCCCTTTGAGGCGCGGCATTGTCTGGAACGCAAGGCGGATGGGGTTGGTTTGTTCAGAACGGAGTTTCTGTACATGACCAGCGAAATTACGCTTGATGAAGATTCCCATTTTAATGTTTATCGGGAAGTTGTCGAAAAAATGAACGGAAAGCCGGTTACCATTCGTACTTACGATTTGGGGTCGGACAAAGTTCAGACGGACTTAAACCCTGATTTAGAGCGGAATCCGGCGTTGGGATTGCGATCAATTCGCTTGGCGTTGTACGTGCCGGAAATATTTCGCAGGCAGCTTCGAGCGATTTTACGGGCGACGGTTTTCGGTCCGGTGAATATTCTTTTCCCGATGATTTCTACGTTGACCGAGTGGCGCCGGGTTAAAATGATCGTGCATGATACCTTTGAAGACTTGGACGAAAAGGGGATTCCCTTCGATCATAACGTCAAATTGGGGATGATGGTTGAAGTGCCATCGGCGGTTATGATGATTGATGAGTTTGTTAAGGTGGTTGACTTTGTCAGTATTGGAACCAACGATTTAATTCAATATACTTTGGCGGCTGACAGAACCAATAAAGATGTGGCGCCTTTGTTTACCGGCTGCGATCCATCGGTAATTCGGTTAATTTGGAAAACCGTAACGTCAACCAGCAAGGAGGAGATTCCCTCTTGTTTGTGCGGTCAGATGGGCGGAGACCCCATGTTTACCATGTTGCTGTTAGGATTGGGACTGCGTTCGTTATCCGTTCCGCCGGGAGCGATTCGAGATATAAAGCGTGTTTGTACAGCGGTAAACTTATTGGAATGTCGTGAACTGGCGTTTAGAACTCTTAGAATGGATAACGCTAACGATATTCGTTCAATTTTACAGCGTGAATTATCGCGCGTACTGCCGAATCATTACCGATTTGATGACTGAGTGAAATAACGAGCCCGAATCAGTTTATGTAAATCTGTACAGATAAAATCCAGTTTCCCCCGTCCTTATTCCCCAAACCCCCTATTCTCTAGTCCCCAATTCCTATTCCCTATTCCCCATTCATTTCCCCGTAATTATGAATCGAAAAATTCCCCTGTTTCTGTTTCCCGGTCTGGCGTGTACTCAGGAATTGTACCTGCCGCAGATTGAGAATTTGGGCGATTCGCTTCGGATAATCGTACCGGAATGGCTGGAGCCGCTTGCCGGGGAAAGTATGGAGGAATTTTCCGCTCGATGGGGGGAATTGATTTGGAATCGCTATTTTTCTCCTGCGTCAGAATCGGATAATTTTATAGACGGGGAATTTTATTTGGGAGGTCTTTCGTTCGGCGGTATGATCGCTCCGATAATTGGCGACTATCTTAATTCACGTGGAAAAACGCCGGGAGGTTGTCTGATAATGGCTTTCGTTTTAAGCGGGGCAGAAATTCCAGTGTTATCCAAAATAGTATGGCGAGCATTTAGTTGTTTGCCGTACGGCGGATGGGGACTGGCGAAAAGCGCACTGCGATTGTTGTTGGCTTTCAGGGCGAAAAACAAAAGCCATTCCCTGCAAACGGAATACAAAATGATGTGTCAATCGCCCTGGCTGCGAAATCGGAACGTGTTGCGGATGATATATCAATGGAAATATGTTCTGCCTAAACATGTGTTTCCTATACGGCATTTGCACGGAACCCGCGATTGCTTGCTTCCGATTCGGTATACGCAGCCGGACGTTATTATTCCCGATGCCGGTCATTGTCTTTCTCTTACCCGTCCTGAGGCAACGAATGATTTTATTCGTCATTGCGTTGAACAGTGGCAGTATTCCTGCGGCGAATAAATTGGTATAAAAATACTTGGGGCAGAGCAGGGCGGTCGTCCAACGGCGTATTGCCGAAAAAATGTTTTGCGGTTGTTCCAGTCAATTTTACGGGAAGGCGCGAAGTTCACGAAGAAGAAATATAAGGGTAGATTGAGAATGCCGTAATGGACAGAAGTATATGCATAATTACAACAGTAAACCAATTCTTGGCAACGGGCGGTAGCCGAAAAAATGTTTAACGGTCGTTCAGGGGCGACAAATATGCCGCCCAACCTGACGAAGTGAATATCCCGTTCTCTGCGGTTGCTTCGGTAAATTTTCGTAGTAAAATTCTACTTCAAATTAGAACTTGAAATAATTTCTTGCGTTGCGATAGGATATATCGGAGACCATGTTTCCGACCAAGTCAAAATCGTAGGGAATTAGACCGTTGGTCATATCGTTTCCTAAAACATTGCATAAAATTCGGCGGAAATATTCATGGCGCGTATAGGACAAAAACGAGCGGCTGTCAGTCAACATGCCAACAAACAGGGACAACAGCCCCAACGCGGAAAGCGTATTGATCTGATTTTCCATGCCCTGCTTCTGGTCCATAAACCACCAGCCGGAACCCATCTGGATTTTTCCAACGGTCTTGCCGTCCTGGAAATTTCCTGTCATGGTAGCAACCAGTGCATTGTGAACAGGATTCAAATTGTACAAAATAGTACGAGTAAGCTGATCGGTTTTATCCAAATCGTCTAACAATTTGGACATCGCTAACCCCGTAGCTCCGTCGGCGATAGAATCGAACCCGGAATCGGGACCTAACTGAGCGAACATCCGGGTAGAATTGTTTCTCATCGCGCCAAAATGGAATTGCTGCGTCCAGCCGAATTTGTGATTCAACTTGCAACATTCCAGCAACACCAGCCGCGCGAAGCCGTCTGCCTGCTGGGGAGAAATCGGTTCGTGATTGAGAACCTGTTTCAGGATAGCCGTTGCCTGGGATGCTGTAATTACGGTTTTGGGGAATAAATACAATCCGTGATCCGAAAGTTTACAACCAACGCTGGCGAAAAATTCATAGCGTTTTTCCAAAGCGTTGATTAAATCTTCAAAAGTGGTTATATCCGAGCCGTACAAGGTGCTCAAACGCGCCAGCCACGGTATAAAGACATCGGGACGATCGACCGCCATCGCCTTGTCGGGACGCATGGTCGGCAGCATTTTACAGGGGAAAGACTTA
>CAYZMZ010000208.1:0-6261 GCA_964479655.1 uncultured Planctomycetaceae bacterium | reverse complement strand
ATTTACCGTTCCCGTGCCGGACAAGGTTGGAATTGTTACCGAATCAGCGGTCAGATTTAATTGCGCTCCCGCGTTCAAAACAACGCTTCCCGTACCCAACGCCCCTGCAGTCGTCGCGTTTAATATACTGTTCTCTGCCACATTCCACGTTCCCGAAAAATCATTGGACGTGTTCGTTACGGAAATGTATGGCTTGTTAGCATCGCTAGTACCGGTATATGGAATTGAAGTAACATTGATTGTTCCAGAACCAGAAATTGCGGAATTGATAATCAGTTTACGACTATCGTTACTTTTCTCCCCCGAACTCCCAAAAACGGCATTACCTCCTTCTATAGTAATCTTTCCAGCAAAAGTAGCTGTAGAGCTGGCGACAATTGAATTCGAGAGCGTTCCGTTACCCAAATGGAGGTCATTAATTGTAATCGTACCAGTGGATTTAGCCCTCAACGCTCCTCCCAACTCAGAGAGAACTATATTACCGTTGCTAACTTCATAGCCAATATAAAGGCTATCGCCGGCAAACGAAATGGCACTAGAACCGGTTGGCGTTCGCAGCCCAAAACCACCGCCAACCACATAAACATTACCTGAAGATGGTGCCTTTCCAGATGACCAACTAGCTGTGGTATTCCAATCTTTACCATAACCCTGGTCCGATAACAGCGTAACCGTCTCCCCCAAGACAATGTCACTGCACAAAAGTATACCTAAAACAACTCCTAAAAACTGCGCGTTGATAATCTGGCGAGGGACAAAATAGCCCAACTTCTGATTTTTCATAATGATACACCTTAAAATCAAATAAAAAATGTTTGTCTAAATAACATAACTATGCAACAACGTTGCCAGTCAGTTCTATTATTTATTTTCTCAATTCAAATTTCTCTCTATTTTCCCTTCACGGCGACAAATCAAAGGATTATACGACCGCGAAGGAAAAAGTTATGAGAGAAAAAGGTTTAGTTCGCATAAAAACTGCCGTCTTTAATTTCGACGTCGGCGGCGGACTTGCTTAATTCGTCGTTAATTTGCGCGTTGGATACAATTTGCCACGGGTTTATATCAACACCACCGCAAACAATCGTTACCTTGCGCGCCTTGTTGACCGCTGCCATGCACGGTACTTCCTTCGCAGCGGCGTATTCAAAGGTGTCTAACTCGGTAATCGCGTTGAATTTATTACCGACTTTGGACAGCAGGTTTTCCTTAACAATCAAAGCGGAAACCACCGCAACGTCCATGCAGTTGCGCAACTGTCCGAAAACCGGTTCGGCCTTGGACAAGTCTGAATAACGATTGGTCATTGTATCCGCCCATTTTTGGTAGCCGGGAGCGACTTTCACCTTCCCGCGTTCTACCTGTCCGTTTTCGGCGTAGAAGTCTGTTTCGCACATAGTTTTCACGGAGCCGTCTTTTAACTGCCAAGACATTCCGGATTTATCGCGTTCAACAGCTCCGTAATTCGGAGCCAGCCACCATCGCGGTAAGGCGTTAGACGCTCCCGCCGCTCCTGCTTGGACCATTTTGGTAAACGGAGGCAAGCCCGAAACCGCTGCCGGACGAACTCCCATGGAAATCTGCTTCATTTGATAGTCTGAAGAAACCATAACGCGTGCAAAATGGGACGTGGGATCGACACCCATCACCCGAATCGCCTGATTTCCCATCGCTTTTTCTATTGCCGCTGCGGCTGTTTTGGGATTCATATTAGGAACCAAACGAGATGTATAAGCACGCAGGTTTTTCATGCCTTCAGCAGTCGGGTCGATAGAGCAGCTAAACGGTCCGCGTTGCGATTTCATGCAGGTTTGAATTGCCGTTGCAAAATCTTCCAAAAGCATAATCGGGGTTCCCGACTTCACGCCTACCGGCGCACCGTTGGGACCGATTTTCCACGCTTCTCCCGGTCCGACAAGAACAATATCGTTCTTTTCAGGATAGGCGAAAACGTATTCAATTTTCGTTAATCCGCCCATAAAAGCCGCCGCATCTGGAATGGGCTTGTTATTCGCCTTGCAATCAGCGACAATGGCGTCTAACGCTTTAAGCGAAATTTTACGCGTGGGACTAGCAGCTTGCAAGTCTGCCGCGATAGGTTGAATGGATTCCTGACGCAGTTTGATTAACTGCGCTGAATCAGACGCCGTTGCGTTGGTAACCAGTCCGGCGGCATCTATGGAAACACCGCCGACGGCATTACTGTTGCTGTAATACTGAGCGAAAACCGAACTTGAAGTCAGGGCGGTAACGATTATCACCGCAAAAACGGCTGGGCGAAATTTCATTTTAATATCTCCTGGAGAATGTAAACTAGGTTGAAGTATTGTCCGCGCTTGTTATAATTAAACCGATCGCGCGTTCCTTTTCACGGCGTTGAATTTGACTATTATTATTTTACCGAAAAACCGATTTTTGTAAAATCGCAAGTTTTTTAGTAAAATCGCAAGGTACAGCACCGCAGTTAAACTATACTGGTTCCACTTGACTTTTTCCGGTTTGCATAACAAAAATCAGTCGTTTCATTTCGCCTTAATTGGCAAAATAAGGATTTAGCTCAACTCATCGGGGCAAAATCAAAACGACGTCAAGAGGAAAATTCAAGTAGTCATAGTATAAAAGTTCAAAAAGGAAAAACCGAATCCATTTAAACTATAACACGATATTGATTATAACTTAAAATTTATAAAATAGATACCCCTTTTTGATTTTTTTACGAAATTTTTTGATATTTTTTCGTTTTTTTAAAAAGAAAAGTGATATAATCGTACTAACGTGAAGTTTATATACAGCTTCCGTCGGTATATAAGTTATTTCCAACCTGTTTTACCACCTCCCCCTGATTTTTCACCCATAGAATAATTATTATGAAATTAATTTCCTTTGAAAGTAAGTCCGGTCCGTCAATCGGAGCCGTAATTTGGGTCGATAACGAAGAAACGATTGTCGAACTTCCCGTTCTGGATACGGATATTCCGTACTGCATGAAGCAGTTTTTAGCCAATTCCGCAACCATGCTTGAAAAAGCCGTCGCCGCTATTTCCGACGTTCCGGAAGACGCTATTTATCCGATAAATTCGGTAAAATTACTGCCGGTTGTTCCGAATCCGTCGAAAATACTCTGTGTTGGGTTAAATTACGCCGATCACGCCAAGGAGTTCGGCGATCCAATTCCCTCCGTCCCAGTTATTTTCAGTAAAACCGTCAACAGTCTTATTGCCGACGGCGCCCCGATAGAAATCCCATCGGTTTCCGACAAAGTGGATTACGAGGCGGAACTGGTTGTTGTAATCGGCAAACAAGGACGAAATATTCCCGAATCACAGGCGATCAATTACGTAGCCGGCTACTGCTGCGGAAACGACGTTTCTGCCCGCGACTGGCAAAAAGAGCGTCCGGGCGGACAATGGTTTTTAGGGAAATCGTTCGATACGTTTGCTCCCATCGGTCCGTGGATTGTTACCAAAGACGAAATTGCGAATCCGAATAATCTGGGAATCCGTTCTCGTTTAAACGGTAAAACAATGCAAAATTCGACTACCGGCAACTTTATTTTCCCGATCGAGTATTTAATCTCCTATATTAGTCAGGTTATAACCCTCAATCCGGGCGATTTAATTTTTACCGGAACGCCTCCCGGCGTCGGATTCGGTCTCAATCCGCCGGTATTCATGCGCCCCGGCGATATAATCGAAGTAGAAATCGAGGGAATCGGAACGTTGCGAAACCCGGTTCGATAAACGTGAACGAATCAGAACCGGAATCACTCTTGCCGAAAACGGAGGGCGGAGGAACTTTCTTGAAACGGGGACGAGCGGTTAGATTACTGCCCGCCCCCCAAAATTGGTCGGCGTGGTTACGGCTTTTTCTGATCTAACGTCCCGCCTAAAATCAGGTCGCCTTCATAATTATCCCAGCCGCCATCGTCTTTAAGATTCATTCCGACACTGTACAGAAGGTACGTTCCGTCCGATTTAAGCCGATAGATTAACGGATTTCCGTCGTCAAGGAAATAGTCCTGCGGAAGCGCGGGCAGGAAAGTCGGAATCAAAGCCGATAACTGCTCCGGGTAGACTCCGTTGACCTGCTTATATCGTTGAAGCGCGATTACCGTTGAAGCCATCTGCGACAGAGAAGCGGTTCGTTTGTAGGTGTTTTCTGCACTGAAGACGGAGGGAATTAGCTCGCTTGCAATTAATCGCGCCCATTCACGAGAACGCCCTTGAATAGTAAGCATAGAAATAGGATTGGAGACGTCTAACCGTTCAATTTTCTGTGTCAGCGCATCCATTTTCGCTTTCCTTTTACTTCGGGAGGGTTCGTTATAACAGGCTCGGAAATCATCAAAAAAGACATGACGATATTCTTTCCGCACCATTTGAGAATCAAAAAGATAAGGAGACAGAAAATTCATTTTCGATAATATTTTGCTGTAAAGTTCAGTTGCACTTATCATAACACGGAAATTATTCAACAGAAACCCCGTTTTCATATCATTTAGACAATCATACTGGAAATAACATTCACCCTCTATCGCGATTTTTAAATCGGCCAAGGGCGGTAATTTATTCAGTTCATCTGCAAGCCGGGCAAGCTGTTCCGGCGTTGCTTTATCGGATTCTATTAGCTGTTTAACATCGGAATCCGCACTTCCCTCTAACGCGAATCCAACCAGACGGGAAATCAAACTCGCCTGTTCAATCTTTCTTCCCAAACGAGCGATTGCCGCAATATCGTCTATTACCTGATCAATCGCCTGCCCCGCTGCTGCCGAATCCGTTATTGCCAAATTGAGATTGTAACCTATACGAAGGTTTAGGCTTTGTGCAAAACTTCCATATATCGGCAACATCTCCATAACCAATGATAACATCGAACCGTTAACATCGTGATACGCTATAAAGACAGGCTTTTTCGATATTTCCACAATTTGATTCAGCAGCGGATTGTATTTTTTAAGCCATTCATCTGCAAGAGGATATTTGCCCACCGACCATGGCTTGCCCGATGTACAGATATCGTAATACGCTTCTTCATCGTCGTCATAATTTTCCAATTTTTCGTCGTTTTGGCTTGATTCATGTTTCGATACATACTTATCAAGCGTCTGAAAGTCGAACCACGGAGCTTTTTCCTTCGGATCAATTTTGAATATCTTGCAGGTCGGATACCAGGTTCTTTCGAGAAACCCCTGATTCTTTTCGGACGTCAGAAATTCTTCCCAGGTTTGATCATTCGAATCAACAGAATCTGCAAAGACAGAGGGACCCAGCTGCATGACTAAATCACGAAATCCATTATCCTCCAGATTTTGCGGCTGTTGACAATACTTTTCAACGAAAGCTCTGCGATAATCAACTTTTGTTCCGTCTTTAGTCAAAGGAGAAACAATAAAATGCGTTTCCTCTGTAATTGGACATCGATAGCCCGGTACCTGGGTAATATAAAAACAGACTATAAATATGAACAGAAACGATATAATCCAGAATCGTTTCGTTTGAAAGAAAGACCGATTCAGTAATACGCTTTCAAATGCCTCGTTGTTTTTTTCGCTTTGAGTGGACATAATTATACTTTCTGTCTAAGGGTTATTTATACATCTGACTATACGGATTCCAGTTGAAATTATCCCGGCTTGAATGATCATAAACCACCGGAAAAATCAAACAGTCATAATATAAAATACGGGATTAGCGATTTTTATCTTTTGATTTGTAACGTTGGTTTACTTTTTAGCACAGACTAATTTTTACTGATCGGCGGAGTGGGGATTTCCTTGATCAGCCGTCTGATTACGTCGTCGGTAGTCATTCCCTCGGCCTGCGCCTGAAAGTTGGCACTGATACGGTGTCTAAGCGCAGGGACGGCGATTTTTCGGATGTCTTCAATCGCCACCGAAAATCGTCCTTCCATGGCGGCAATCGCCTTTCCGCCTTGAATGAGAAACTGTCCCGCTCGCGGCCCCGCTCCCCAGTCTATCAGTTCCCGAACAAATTGAGGTGCCTCGGACGATTTCGGACGCGTCGCCCGAACCAGACTGGCAACATATTTCACGATATACTGACTTACGGCAACCGAGTTCACCAGTTTTTGAAACAGCAAAATCGTTTTACCGTTGAGAATATGACCGATTTCTACTTTTTCGCTGCGGGTTGTCGCCGATAAAATGCGTTCTTCCTCTTCCAAAGAGGGATAATCAATCTTGATATTGAACATAAACCGGTCCAGCTGCGCCTCGGGCAGGGGATAGGTGCCCACGAA
>CAYZMZ010000207.1:0-6275 GCA_964479655.1 uncultured Planctomycetaceae bacterium | reverse complement strand
ACTGCCAGATGAACTGACCGTAGCCGAGTTCGCAGGCAAGGGTAAAGTCTTCGTTAAGGTTGAACGGATGTCCATTGATACCCGTTTTGAGTTGACTAAGGATTTTGTCAAGACATTCTGTTCTGCTTTTTCCGCGCGTATCAATTCCACGGAGTTTTGGCATTACCTTTTGTACAAGCTGATCTTCAAATGCGGTGTGCATCGCCTTTTGAAGTGAGGCTTCGTCGCTGCCTCCGTCGGCATTGAGTGCGGCGCGTACATCAGGATAGTTGGCCATGTAATATTCGATGGACTGCCAAACACGGTGACCGATAGCACGACCGACAGCACCGAGGGACTTGTTCATTTCCTCAACAAAATCTTTATAGGGCTTTATCTGTTCGTCCTCAAATTCACTCTCCTGGGCAAACCAACTGAAAAAAGTATCTTTGTGAAGTAACGTCCCGCGATTTTTATCATCCAGCGGTTTTAGTTCTTTTCGACGTTTTAACTCCGTAGGACGCGGAAAATAGATGATAATGGAACGATCAAGAACTTTGTCGGAAAGCGACTTCGTGGTTTCGTCCTGATTCATTGTTCCCGTCCAAAAAACATTGCGCCCCAGCGGCAATTGGTAGGGAGGCAATCCAGCACCGATTTTCACCGGTAAATAGGGCACCTCTTCTCCTTTCATTCCACGTCGCAGTTCCAGTTTGCTGAGAAATTCAGCAAAGTAGAGTTCCGGGTGCGCAAGGTTCATCTCATCCAGAAGAACCATGCAAACGCAATCTTTGAGCCCGGGATAGTTTGATTCTTGTAGTGCACGAATCAGTTCTTCTTGCTTTTTAGGATCTATGTTTAGCGTAGAACCCGCCATTTTTTCCCAACGCTCCATCCGTTTTTCGTATGATTCATCGGGGGTTTGTTGACTCTGAGCTAAAAAGCGCAATACGGGCTGAGCATCGAATTTGTTGTCGATGGAATTAAAAAAGCCAAGCATGGATTCCTGCGAATCCCAGTTCGGCTGAACGGATAGCGGATCAAACAACAAGCCGCCAAAATGCGAATACAGACGAGGAAGTTCCGATTTTCCCGTTCCGGAAACACCTGCCAGAATCGTTATAGGGGACCATTCAGCGGTTTTCAAGGCAGTATGAAACGCCCTAAGAATACGTTGTGGAAAGTGCAAACCATAATTATCACAGGCGTTACCAATACTGTCAAGCCATTGCAATTCTTCTTGTGCGGACAACCGCGTGAGACGTTTCTTCTCTTCTTCTTTTAATTTCTTCTTATCGTCTTGTTTTGTATTGCGAAAATCTCTTTGTACCTTCGTTAACTTGCGAGTGTTAGAATCCTCCGTCAAGGCGGCAGGCTGAGAGGTTTTACCCGCTGTAATGTACGGCATTTCTATTTCCTTGTAACGGGCGGCAACTTCAGCTGGACGTTCGTAGGCACTGCGAAGACGCTTCAATTCAGCGTTGGCTTCATTGGCCGCGGCTTCCCATAATTCCATTCTTTGCGCCAAGGAGGTTTTATCCATTGTAAGCTGTTCATTTTGGCGACGAAGATCAATCACTTCGGCTACCGCGGCTGCATTTTTCCTCTTTTCATCTTCCAAATTTTTTATTCGCTCCTTCTGATCTCCGGTTTCTTTTTCAAGAATCTCGTAACGCTCTCGCATTTCTTCTGTGGGCCGGGTCGCCAATTCTTCATGCAAGCGTTTTAATTCATCGGACTTCGAATTCAGATCCCGCAGAAGTTCTTCCGGGGCAGAATCTCCTAGTTGACGTTTGAGTTGATCGAACGCGCCAACAAGTCCAGTTTGAATTTGAAGGGCGTTACGCAGATTCGTTATTTCCTCAAGGTATTCCGCTTGCATGGAATCAAACGTGGCTTTACGTTCCGCAACACTTTGTTCAACTGTCTGTTCCAGTTTCTCTTGTTGATTCTCAAGATTTTTTTCGTTATTTCGCAGTTCATGTTCCATGCCTGCCAATTCATCTTCTTTTGCAGAGAGTTCGCCCGCCTTCTTTTCGTTGGCTTCATTCTGCATTTTTAATTCCGCTTGCTGATCGGTTCGTTTATCATCCCAATCTTGCTGCTCCTTTTCGATCTGTTGGCGAATACGTTGTGCGTCTTCTTTTGCAGTTTTTTGTATACGATTGCGCTCATTTTCTTCAGCCGTTGAAATTTCAATGAGACGTTGTTCGCGGACAGACGCAATTTCTTTTTCCAAATCTGCAAGCAAACTTGATTTTTTGTCTGTTAAATCTTTCTGCAAGGCGCTTCGTTGCTGTGCTGCTTCGTTTTGCCAAGCCGTGCGTTTGTCGTTGATTTCCTTATCAAGCGCAGTACGCAGGTCGACATAACCCGCATCGCGCTGATTTTCCGCCTCGAAAATCTTTTGTTCACGTTGACGGAGCGACTCTTTCGCGTCTTCAAGTTGTTTTTTCTGATCTGCCAACTGATTCTCGCGGTCTTCCAATTGTTTGGCTTTCTGCAGGTTTGCCTCGTGCTGCTGCAGATTGGCTTCGTGCTGACGTTTTGCTTCGGCGGCAAGAGCTGAAACTTTGTCAGCGAATCCGGCGTCAGCGTTTTGTTCACGTTCCGTAACGGCAAGTTCGCGTCGAGCGACTTCTCCTTCTTTAGCCGTTAGTTTCTCTCTCTGGCTGGCAATACTCTCAGCGAGTTTCTCTCTCTGGCTGGCGATACTCCGAGCGAACTCTTCTTTCTGATTGGCGATACTTTGATCATTTTTGTCTTTCTGGTCGGCGATACTCTCAGCAAGTTTATCTAAATCTGCTTGCCGGGCATCAAGTTCCGCGATCCGTTTTTCGATAAGCTCCTTAAACGTTTCCTGTTGCGTTTTTGCAAACCCCTCCTTGGCTTGGGCTTCAAGACGAATAACCTCCTGGCGGCGTTTTTCCAGGTCGGCATCGGTCTGAGCAGCTTGAATATCAAGGCGTTCCGCATTTTCTCTGAAATCCGCACGTTCCTTTTGCAATGCGGATTTGGCAGATTCCAACAATTCGCGTTCGTGTTTGAGGTTCTCTTCGTTTTGCTTTACATCACTTTCACGATTTTTCAGCTCAAGATTCCTCTCATCGAGTACCTTTGCGAGATCTTCGAGTTCTTTTACTGATTTTCCAAATGACATTCCTAAAAATTCCATGGTTTTATGCCTCCGTTATAGTATTAATGATTTCGTAAATGTGTTCAATACAATTGTCAAGTTCTGATTTTTTCATCAGGCAAGATTGGTTGCCGTGCTTACGCAAGGTTAGAAGTTGGTCAATATTTGAAAGAAAGAACGGCAATTTATCCGCTAGTTGCTTCAAAAGAGTGCGGTCTGTTACCATCAGCCATACAATAACGCAAGCACCCAGCGTTTGATTTTTGCCGTTGAGCGTTTGTTGGATTTTTTCTGGATTGACCTTACTCAATGTCAGAGGGAAATCTGTCCAGCCGACATCTTTTGCCCTTTGTTGAACTGTTTTGATGGAAATAGATTCGGGTCGATCTCCATGCAAAAACTGATGAAATGCGCATTGGGTAGCTGCGTAAAGGTAGTTGATACCCGGAAGAGCATCGAAATTCTGTTCTTCTCCGGTTTTGCTTGTATGTTTTTGCCGAAATATTTCGACTTGAAGTAAATTCTCTTGCAAAGTGCTATCCATTTTATCGAAAGAACAGACACCGAAGACTGTTTGTAAAGTAAGACGGGCATTGAGTTGAATATCAATCTCTGCGTCATCTTCCAATTTTACGGCAGGGGATGAATCCGCAAAACGAACCGTTGGTAAAAGAATCGTAACAACTTTTCTCATAAATTTTCGGTCGTCATCGCCATAAATTTCCGACCATCTATTGTTACCATGCCCTTTGGAATCACGACGTTGTTTCAGATCAATGATTCGCGATAAACAGTCTGGATATTCTTGTAAAACTGTATTGAACAAAAAGCGGGGATTGTCTTGAGAAACGAGTATGGTCAGCGGCAGAACCTCCTGCATGACTGCTACATCATTATTTTGAAACGATTGCAGGTTTGAAGGAAGGGGGATATGAATTTTCTCCGCAAAATGAGAAGAATCTTTTACTGGATTTAAATTATCGTTATTGTACTTACGAGTTATCGCAGCGATGGCACTGGCAAGCCTATTCACGTTGTTTTCGCGGGTATCAACTTGAATTAACTGGATAATTTTCTTTGTGTCAACCGCATGAAGGGCATAAAACAGCGTCCATTCGAGTACGGAATATACATCTGTATCCTTCGAAATGTCATTTCGCTTCAAAGCAGCAATCAGTTCAGGATAGTTGCTCTCATTTTCGGGGGTTTCATATAACTCTTTTATGCGTTTATCGTCTTTTGTATCCCGTGTGGAATCACCATTTTTGAAGGATTCCTGCCATTTCCGAAATTCATCCGCCTCCTTTTTGTTTTGTTCCAAAAACTTTTGATACGCTGATTCAAGCACTAGTGACCAGCCTTTTCCGAAGGGATTAAGGATGCGCCAATTACCGTTCCGTTGTATGACCATACAAACACATAATCTACACTGTTCATAACCAGATGCAATGGAAATAAATCCAGCAGACGGCGCACGGTATGAATTGCCAGACAACTTTTGCCGGCGCATCATGGTTTGTAATGCGGTAATAATATCTGTCGGAGTTGGGACAGGCATATTGTCTGGTTTTTGTAAGGATTCAAGATAGTGTACGTTATTGTCCATCATTTCGTTTTTCAGATTCGCCTCTTTGAGCATCGGCAGAATATTTCCTCCAATGCATTCACTAAATATAACATAGGTCTGGTATTCAGCTGCGGCTGATTCTTTTTGCGAGTCGTATTCTTCCATATCTTTTAGGGTATCGGGAAGCACTTGATAGTATTTGTCGATTTTCTCCCGATCGTAAAGACGCAGAAGAATGACCTCAATCAGGTCTGGCGGAAGGCAAGTTTCTTCAGCCAGCTGTTTGGGTTCGTAACGACCGCAGGCAAGTAATTTCAAGATGCATAACTCAAATACATTGAATAAGTGTCTATCATCCTGCTTAATTTTGGGTAATGTAACGCGGTACATTATGCATGGCCATGCTAACTTGCGCGGACGACCGATTATACCGTTTGTTTTTGCGGTTTCATTGAAATCGTAGTATTTTATGAATTTACTCATAGAATTTTCCCCTTTTCGTTACAGAGTTTCAGGAAGTCCGCCAACCCAGGGACTTTTTCTTTTGCGGCACTGGTGTTATAAAAGTCGGCATCGCCTACTGCAACGAGTAATTTCTTTTGACGGCTCATACTGACATTGAGACGATTGTATAGCTGTAAAAAACCAAACCCTTGTGTTCCAGTTCTGACTAGTGATAAAAAGACAACATCAAATTCCATTCCTTGGAAAGAATCAACTGTACCGATTCGCAAACGTTCCTCGTTTACGGAGTTCGTAAATTTATCGCCAAGTTTCTTCTTGATCAGTTCCGCTTGCGCCTTATAGAAAGCAATTACGCCAAAGGTAAGACGCTTCTTTGGGTCATTCGTACGATTATTATCGTATTCAATCCACTCTTTTAATTTTTGGCAAATAGCATCCGCCTCACCAGGACGGATCTGACTGGTGCCGCTTTTTTCCATTCTGCCGCGATTAAGCGGAACCTGCATCCAAATAGCACATTTTCCCTCTGTTTCAGGGAGATCGTAACGAAATTCTTCTTCGGGAAGACCAGAGGTGAACTTTTCCATATCGTTAAAATGTTCGTAAAAATTACGACTAATGAAATCGCCTAAAAGCGGGTGCATGCGGAACTGTTTGTCAAGCGTTACACGGCGTTGGATACTATCCGATTCTTCTAATTGTTTCAATCGTTTAGTGAATAAATGCTCAAACATGCTTATTTTCAGCCAGTCCGTTTCGCCGCGTGTTTCGGATTCCTTTTCCAGACGTTTGGCAACCTCTTCATTGATAAGTTGCGGTAATTGACGATGATCGCCGACAAGAATGATACGCTTGCCTTGCGCCATGGGAATCATTAAGTCGAGAGGACTGACACGTGCTGCTTCGTCCACGATAACAAAATCGTATTCCATTGTTTGGTTGAGACTGTTGGACTTAATCCCTTTCATTTTTTGCATCTGTTTATTAACGCTTTGTTGACAAGTGGCAGCAAACGCGTAACAATAATCCTTAATCGCATCTAAATTTCCAGAGGGATTGCATTTCATTTCCAAAAGTAACTCCGCCAACGCCGCGGTTTTTTTATCGCGGGCAGAGAATCCGTTACGA
>CAYZMZ010000206.1:0-6313 GCA_964479655.1 uncultured Planctomycetaceae bacterium | reverse complement strand
CGTACCACGTTAATTTCAGGTTTCCCCGGCGAAACGAAGTCGGCGCATAAAAGTTTGATTAAATTCCTCAAACAGCAGCGGTTCAATCACGTAGGCGTTTTTGAGTTCTCGCCTGAATTGGGAACCGAAGCCGCTAATCTACCGGGACAAATTGAGGAATCGGTAATTCATCAACGTGCCCAGGAATTGATGGACGTTCAATCAGAAATCAATATTGAACTCAACGACGAGTTAATCGATTCCGAAATAGAGTGCGTTTTAGACTGCGAATTGGAGGAGGCTCCCGGCGTATTTCTCGGGCGAACTTGGATGGACGCGCCAGACGTAGACGGAGCGATTTACGTAACCGTTCCGGAAGAAATGAAGGAAGATTATCCTCAGCCCCTTTGCGAAGGTCAGTTTTTGGACGTTCAGGTTGTAGACCAGGAAGAATATGACTTGGTCGGAATTCCCGTTCAGGATTAACGACTCCATTCCATATTAGCTAATATTGACGGCTAATAGCTCGCTCTATAATTAATATTGTGAATTATAGAGCTTTATACAACAAAATTACCAGAATTTATTGTCAAGCTAACCGAATAAGCCGTTTCGCTTTTTTATTTATGTTTTCCAATCCAGCGTCTGGCAGCCAGATAAGCGAACAGAAGCGGAATAAGAAACAGTCCTTGTCGGGGCCAAAAAATCAAAATCGCTCCGATTAGCGGAATAGCGATCCAAAGCCAGACGGGGATTTTTATTATTGTATCCCATGCCAAACCTAAAACCGTGCAGAAAATTCCTGTACGCAAACAGGTCGCCGCGAAATTCGCTTCCTTGAGAGAAAAATCGTGGTTGCTAAAAGCCATTGCAAGGCGAAGTCCGAGCAATACAACACCGATTCCCAAAATAATCCGTCCTTTGGCTTTGAGCGAAAAATAGTCAGCTAAAAATTTCATGGGATTTTCTATTGAAATTGTATTCTAACGGTATTGACGAAAACGGGTTGCGGGAGAATAAATAACATTTCAGCGAGTTTTTTTGTTCTCTTTCTGCTGCTTTTTTAACATCTCAAGCAATCCGGTTTTTTGCTCTTCAATACTATTTTCCGGACGTTGAGCCAATTGAACGGTCGTTTTGGAAGTCTGGGTAATTTCTTTCCCCGCTTTTTTTACCGCACGCTGATATTCGATAACAACGGATTCTCCTACCGTTTTAGAGGCGGTTAGACGTCGGAATTGGGCAAAGGTTTGAATCGGGGTTCCGTCGACCGAAATAACCCGATCTCCTTTTTTCAGTCCGGCTTTAGCAGCCGGAGATTGCGTGGGCGGCTCGACTAAAATCGGCTCTGCAATAGCCGGATTGGCTTCTTGAGATCCAAATCCTCCGTAACCGGGATTAAGCGTTTCCCCTTTGATTAAGCGGGGGAAAACCGCTGTAATATCTTCCCAAGGAATCGCAAAACCGATACCGGAATCGTACCAGTCAGTACCGGCGTCCGCCGAATCGCTTTCTGGAGACAAGGGAACCAGAACTCCGATTACCCGTCCTTGCAAGTCGATCAGCGGACCGCCGTAGTTATTGGGCGATACAGCCGCATCGGTTTGAATGGCGCGTCCCCAAATACGACCGGTAGCAGATAAAATTCCGACGGTAATATTTAGCGGAAGTTTACCCTGTTTATCGACGGGGAAAACGCGGCCGCAAGCAATTGTCCATTGACCGATTTTAACCTCTTGTTTGCGAACCCCCGCTGGAACGGGGCAGGAATCCGCTTGGACTTTAAGAAGTACCAGCTTTCGGATAAAATCTTTGGCAACCAGTTTGCCCGGCAAAATCGTTCCGTCTTTCCGACGAACAATTATCGAAACGGGAGCCGGGTCGAAGCCGAGCATTGAGGTTACAATATAGCCGTCCGAGGAAACAAATACTCCGGTTGTAACTTCGGGCAAGAGCGTTTCTCCCGCCGTTTCTTCCGTTCCGACCGGTTGAATCGAAACAACCGAGGCAGATACGGCGTCTGCGGCGTTTTGAACAACCTGCGATAATTCAGAGGGCGTTTGACCAAACAAAGTCGAATTAATCAATATTATTGATGTTATTATTAACAAGGTGATTCTATTCATGGAAATTATTCCTTAAAATAAAATAGTCCGCGAGAATATTCTATTATTTATATTATACTCTGTTATATTTGATTACATTTAATTCTTTTCGGTATAAACCAGTCGATTTAATACAATCATGCTGGCAAAAATACCTTTTTTAGGAAATTATACTATAATCACGTGATTTTTTCTCTTGACATCGTTTTGATTTCACCCAACCAGAACCATACAACCCTTCTTTTATTGATTGGGGCGAAATAAAACGACCGGGGTTTGTTATGCAAACCGGAAAAATCAAATGGAACCAGCATATTATGTAAAATACCGCGACATGAAAAACTCAAGGCAACCACGCTATCCCTATCCTATCCGTTTTAACCGACTTTGTCAAGGGTGCTCCCTTGACAATATTTAACTTCAAGCGTATTATATTAAAGCTGTAAGATTTTTCCGCCATTGTTTTGATTTCCCCCAAAGAATCGAACCAACCCATTGTTTTGTCGATTCCGGTGATTTTGAAACGGTGGGCATTTGACAATATAAACCGGAAAATCCCACGTAGAACGAATATATACAAGCCAAATAGATTATTTTACCTTTACGGAGTTTTTATACTATGATTCGTGCTGTATTCAATTGGACAATAGCGTTGTCGCTGCTATTTTTGTCTTGCGGAGCAGGCTGTAAGCCGACTTCCGAGGTAAAATCCGATAACCGTCCGGTAGTTTACGTCAGTTTTTATCCCCTTTACGACTTTGCGCAAAAGATTGGCGGAGATAAAATTCAGCTTTTTTCCCTAATTCGTCCGGGAATCCAAGCTCATCAATGGGATCCCTCCCCGCGAGATTTAGCGGGATTATCCAAAGCCGACGTTTTTATTTGCAACGGCTTAGGCATGGAACCATGGATGCAAAACGCGGTTAAAGCGGTCAATAATCCCCATTTAACGCTGGTCGAAGCAGCGCAGGGAGTAGAAACGCTTACCGGCGGGTGCTGCCATCATCATGAAGCGCATGAAAAACACGAAGAACACGGTGAACATGACGCGCACGATGCGCACGACGAAATCGAGACAGTCGCCTCTGAAATCGATCCGCATATATGGTTAAGTCCCGAAAACGCAAAAATTATGATGAAAAATATTGCGGACGCGTTAGTCAAAGCGGATTCTTCCAATAAAAATTATTATTTGCAGAATTACGAACGATGGGCGTTTGCCTGCGATCAGCTGGATAAAAAATTTCATCAGGCGTTGGATTCCGCGCCGAAAAAGGATATTGTCGTATCTCATCAAGCGTTTGGATATTTATGCCATGCTTTTGGATTAAATCAAATTGCGATTGAGGGAATAACGGAATCCTCTGATCCGGGACCGGCGCGAATGGCTGAAATTGTTTCCGAAATTAAACGGTATAACGTCAAGGTGATTTTTATGGAATCCAGTTCCGATTCCCGCGTTGCAGACGCTTTAGCCCGCGAAACGAAAACCAGAGTTGACGTGTTAAATCCGTATGAAACCCTGTACGAATCTGAAATAGATGCAGGCGAAGATTATTTTTCTATCATGAATAAAAACCTGGAAAGTCTGAAAAAGGCACTCAACGAATGACCCCTGTATTTGATATTCAACATCTGTCTTTTGGTTACAACGGCGATACGGTTTTGGATGACGTGAGTTTTTCCGTTTTTCCGCAAGATTGCGTTGCGATAATCGGCGGAAACGGAGCGGGTAAAAGTACGCTGATGAAGCTGCTGTTAAACCAATTGACTGCCGAAATCGGTCAGATTTATATCGAAGGAACTCCAATCGGTCGGTTTAACAACTGGCGTGAAATCGGCTACGTTCCGCAAAACTGTTTTTCTGTTATGGAGCGATTCCCCGCCTCGGTTGAAGAAGTCGTTTTAGCGGGACTGACCAGTACAATCGGACTGTTTCGGCGTCCCGGCAAAATTCATCGACAAGCCGTCAGCGCAATGCTGAAATCGGTTGGATTGGATTCAATGATTAAAACGCCCGTCAACGAACTTTCAGGCGGTCAGCAACAGCGGGTTCTAATCGCAAGGGCGTTAGTTTGTCAGCCTAAAATCCTGCTGTTGGACGAACCGACCAGCGGAGTGGATACGGCCGCCGTCGATACCCTGTTCGGCTTACTGAACGAAATTCGTACCAAACAGCCGCTTACGATTTTAATGATAACCCATGATCAACAGCGGGCTATCGATTCCTTCAATAAAATCTTCTGTTTAGAAAACGGCTCGATTGTAGAATTGAATCCGCTTCAACTTCAGGAGGAATTGCATCATAAACATAAACACCCGGAAAAGAGTTGTACTTTGATCACCTGATATTTCCTCTCGACGTTTTTTTGACTTCATACCAATCAACTTCAAACCAATTAATTGTCAAACCGTGGTTGAAACGGTTATCCGCAATGGTCGAATTGACAATCAAAACAATAACAAGCTGGTAAATTTGAGTATACTGCTTCCACTTGAGTTTTTCCGATTTATATTTTCATAAACCAGTCGTTTCATTTCGCCCCGATCGGCAAAACAAGAATTTAGCTCAACTTATTGAGCGAAATCAAAACAACGTCAAGAAGAAAATTCAAGTAGTCATAGTATAAAATCAGCGATAATAACAGCACAGTAAAATAACATGGAAATTTTTGAACTCGAATTTATGCGTCGAGCGTTTATAGTAGGATTAATTCTAGCCGCTGCGATACCCTGTATCGGGATAATTAGCGTTCTGAAACGACTATCGATGTTGGGGGATACGCTGGCTCATTCGTCTTTGGCAGGCGTTTCACTGGGCTTGATTTGGGGCTTTAGTCCGACTTTGTCAGCCGCGATTTACTGTATTGTCGCGGCGTTGGCTATTGAATATCTTCGCCGGAAATTTCCCCAGTACGCAGAAATCTCTCTGGCGATTATTATGTCTACCGGAGTCGGTCTGGCAGGAGTTCTGTCGGGCTATTTACCCGGCAACGCGAATTTTACCAACTTCCTGTTCGGCAGTATTTCCGCCGTTCCCGATATAGAAATGTATTTAACCATCTGCGTGGGAATTCCAGTTCTATTGATGTTCTATTTATTTTACAAAGAATTGTTTTTTATTGTCTTTGACGAACAAGGAGCGAGATTGGCGGGAGTACCGGTTTCGCTAATAAATACGGGAACCGTTATTCTTACCGCCGCTACGATTGCGGTGGCTGCGCGAACGGTCGGAGCGTTAATCGTTTCCTCTTTGATGGTTTTACCGGTTGCCTGCGCGATGCAAGTAGCACGTAATTTTCGTCAGACGGTAATTTTTTCGATTCTATTTTCCCTCTCATTTATGGTAGTCGGCTTAATTGTGCCATTTTACACTCACGCAAAACCCGGCGGCGTAATCGCTCTGACGGGCGTTGCGATTTTAATAGTAATTTTAGTGGGAAAAGCCTGTTTTGGCAGACGATAAACTGATTCCACTTGACTTTTTCCAGAAACGTTGTTGGAAGGGGGGGAACGACAAGCGGGAAGAAAACTCGTAAAAAATCGCCTTAAAAAATTCGGCTCCCCGGCTTGCATTTATCTTTCTTTTCGGTTACAATGAAAGAACGGTTAATTTATTGCCTTATCACCTTAAAAAGGAGTTACCTATGAAACAAATAGCCTGTTTTGCTGTCCTGTCCGTTTTCGCGATGTTGTTTGCCGGCTGCGGCCAGAGCAATCCTTACGGTACTGTTAAAGTATCCGGTAAACTTGTGTATGAAGACGGTACCGCTTGGACAACCCCCGGTACAACTTTGGTTTTCCTGTCGCAAAAAGCCCCTATTGATCCTAAAACGTATCCGCGAGCCGGAAACGCCGTTATAGAATCAGACGGTTCCTTTAACAACGTTACAACCTACGCTTACGGCGATGGAGTAATTAAAGGTTCGTGCAAGGTTATTCTTTCTCTGCGCAAGGAAACGCCCGATGGTAACGGTTCTGACATGTACACCGATGCCGAAATTGCAAAAATCGTTAATCCCAAATACCTCTCTGAAAACGATACCCCGTTGGTATTGGATATTACCGGCGGAAAAATCGAAATCAAGGTTGCCAAATAACCGCAGTTACGGCGATATATCGCTTAAACTCGAAAAAACGTTTAGGGGGAGAACGCTTCCGTTTGAAGTGCGGAAGCTTGCTCCCGTTCTTAACCGCGTAGTTTCCGTAAATTTGAGAAAATAACGGGA
>CAYZMZ010000205.1:0-6377 GCA_964479655.1 uncultured Planctomycetaceae bacterium | reverse complement strand
TTCTTCTTCTGTTGGTTATTTCCGCAAACGTCGGCATGGCTGACGAGATCCATTTTGATACAGTCGATTCGTCTGTTTTCGCCGCGATAGAAGCGGTTTATGCCGAATCCGATTATAACAAAGCTCTCGTCGAAGCCGAAAAAATTATTGCCGATCAGGGCGATAAATTGCTTGATCAGGGACAAGGACGCTTGTATACTGTAAAAGAACGGCTGGCAACTTCAAGAAATCGTCTGTTAAATCAAGACGAATTGAAAATCTATCAAGCTCGATACGATTCAATCGCTAAAAAGCAGTTCGATGCCGCCTTGAAAATAGCCGATATACAGCAACAATCGTATCAACTGCGGGAAATAGCGCGAAACTGGCCGGCGAGTTCTTTCGCAGTGTTGGCTTTGGATTCTTTAGCTCAGTGCTGTTATCAACAGGGGAATTTTGCCGAAGCCTTGACATACTGGACGGATTGTCTGGTTTTGTTAAAACAGAATCCTGCTTCGCTTGCCGAATCGGAAATTCAAGCGCGTATTTTGCTATGCCGCTGGAATTTAGGAATCGATTCAACGCAGTTAAACTGGTTCCAATTGACTTTTTCCGATTTGCATAACGAACAGCAGTCGTTTCATTTCGCTCCAATCAATAAAACAAATGGATTGTTTTATTCTATTCCGGCGAAATCAAAACGATGTCAAGAGGAAAATTCAAGTAGTTATAGTATAAAATCTTCCTTGACGGAATTTCAAAATAAATATCCGGCTGCCTGCGGGATTATGGCAGGGCAATCCGTTTTGCTTGCCGATTTTTTAGCCGCTCAATTTGCTAATTCGCCGCCCCCATCAGATACGTCGGTATTAACCAAATCTCCGTTTTACGTTGATAAAAACGGAATTTGGATTTCAGACCAATCTGAAAGTCAACCGAAACTTATTTATGAAGATACGGCTGCCGATTCGGTAAAACAAATGTACATCGGAACGTATGATAACGCTATTGTAAATGCGGACGGTTTGTTATTTGCACGAATTGGAACGCCTGAAACATGGATAAATATAAACAAGCGTCCTCCCCTGGAATTGGGAAATAAAATCGTATGTTTGAACACGTTTTCCCAATCGGTTTTGTGGGAAAAAGCTCCCGAAAATTCCATGGCGCGATGGACCGCTCCTTTTTTATACTATCACGGCAAGCTGTACGCTTTAGAAATACAAAACGGAAATTCGGTTGAACTGACCGCCTTTTGCCTGGACGCGGCGTCCGGTCAAACGATCTGGAAACAGACGTTGTACTCCCAGACTACCGATCAATTTCAGAAACAGGAAAGCGATTATCGAAAATCGGCAATCGCCAATAATTCGGGATTCTATCTTTCTCCGTCTGGACTGAATTTAATTTTAATCTCTCCAACAGGGGTAAATATAGATTTAGATGTTAAGACGGGGAAAATTCAATCGGTCGTTATAAAGCCGAAAAAATCAAGTGAAATAAGTATATCCCAATAATTTAGAGTAGACAATATAACATTTATGCAATATTCAAATGCGGTTGATTCTGTCGTTCGTCGTTTAAGATGGCTTCTTGCGGCTAGAATGATACTAATATCTACGGCTATACTGTTGTTTATTATTGGAGCAGTAATCCTTGTCGTCCGTTTTACGGGGCATGCGATTCCCTATCAATATGCGCTAATTGCTTTGTCGGCGGAAATTCCGGTGTTTGTTGTTTCGTATTTTTTCGCCCGACGATATTGCCCCGATTCGTCTGCAATTCGCGCTTGGTTAGATAATAAATTCGACTGCGGAGGCATTGTATTGGCGGAAGAATATTCCGATTCCGCCTCGAATTGGGAGGATTCAAGCCGAAGTCAGTATATGCTTGACCAGGCAAGCGGTCAATTTCGATTCAAACCCCGAAAATCGCTGTCTTTATTTATTCTCTCTTTTCTTTTTGTAGTAGGGGCATTTTATATACCGCTGTTAAATAATTCAGCTTCTGCAAGCAAGGGGAAGTTAAATATAGATAAAGACGTTCAGCGGTTGGAACGGAAATTGGATGCGCTTGAGCAGCAGAAAGTACTTTCGTCCCAGCAAAGCGATTCGATGCGTCAGCTATTGGAAAAACTGGCGGCCAACGCCGATGCGTCTGGTCCCATGAAAACCTTTGAGGCGTTGGATGCGATGGAAAAATCGTTGGATGAAAAAGCGAATCAGTTAATTCAACAGGCTGTAAAACAAAACGAAATCGCGCAGGATGCGCAAACGCTCGCCGACGCCTTTAAAAAAGACTGGGATAAACTAAATGAGCACGAAAAAACAGAAGCTCAAAAAAGTCTTCAATCCCTGCTGGAGAATTTGCAAAACGGACAGCAAAGCGAATCCCTTGATATTTCTGATTCTCAAATCGATTCCAACTCCGATTTATCGAATCAAAGCGACGATAACTCATTCGATCAGTGCGAATTTCCGCAAACGGAATCGCCGGAAGGGTTGAAATTACCAGAAGGGTTGAAATTGCCGGAAGGACTGAAATTACCAGAAGGCTTGAAACTGCCCGAGGGGCTTAAATTGCCGGAAGGCTTGAATCTGCCTCCGATGTCGCCGGAGCAATTACAGCAGCTTCAGGAATTATTGGATAAGTACAAGGATAATTTGCAGGAATTGTTGGATAAACTCAAGGACGGCGATTTTCAACCCTGCGAACTTTTGCTTCTGGAAGACGATTTCGATCCCGATTCGTTGCATTTGTTTTTGGAACAGAATTGTCCTGACGACGGCGATTGTCAGAACGCGCTGAAATTATGGCTTTCTCAAAATCGTCCGGGAAAGGGAGGAACCAATCGCGGAAGAGGCGATGCGCCGCTGAATTTCGACGGCGATACGCAGCAATCCTCCGAGGATAAATTCAAACCCGAAAAATTACCGAATCGAATTACCAAACAGGCGATTGAACAAAGCCAGTTGAAGGGTGTTACGCAAGACGATGCGTCTGCTTCCAAACAGGCTGGTCAGAACGATTCGCAAGGCGTTATATTGGAGCATGACGGAGGCGATGGCGGAACGGGACGAAGTCAAACCATTTATCCGCAGCATCGCCGAGCCGTCCAGCGATATTTCGATTCAGATATCGCGCCGTCAGGTGCTCATAGGTAAACCTATATTACTGTTTCGTTTATTATTTGTAAATACACTTAAAACGACTATTGGCAAATGGACATAATGTTTTTTCTTCCATCATTGCCAAAGCGGAATTCGATCCTTTGTTATGCTGCTTTTTATGTTTTTTGCCTTTGAAAATTGATATATCAGGACGAATTTGGGCTGAATTGCATTCGCAATATGGTTCGCCTGTTGGCGGGTTGATTCTGTTCCACCGCCCGAAAATCCAGTTCAGTGGAATATCGAGAAGGGGATAGATGATTTCTATTTGGGGAAATTGCATTTGTTGAACCCGTACCAGATTGACGGTTTTCAGACTCAAACTGCCGTCGTTTTCTATCCAAGGAAAATTTTCGTAAATTCCTTCAGGATTTTGTATTGCCCGTAAACGCAGATTTTTTCGATCCAAGTACTCCAAACTGCTGAATTGCCGATAATCCAGAAATCGGGTTATCGATTCCGGCTTTGATACTGTTTTACAAATTTTTTTCGCTCGATTTATAAACGATTCCCATGATTCGTTATAACGTTGCTGAACGATTTTGTAAAGACCGTCATCCAGACGCATGGTGATTGCGATTACAATTTTTAATCGATGAACCAGGTACATACAAACCTGATCCCTCCTTTTTCCGCAGATAAAATAATTTTCCATAGTCTCTCCTTGAGTGAATATAATAGAAAAATTAATACTATATAAAAGTATTGGTCTGTGGACAGCACAATAAAACCAATACTTAAAATCAATATTTAAAACAGCAATATTTTTTCACATTTTTTATAAAATATAAACAAATGTATATAATATAAAATGTATTCATATGTCCAAAAGTCTATTGACAAAATAGTTCTCAAAGCAAAATAAATTTATATTGATTATGCTTGAAATTTTCGGTTTAGTCGGTAAAATTCCAGCTGATTTATTTTGTTCTAATCGATAATACAATTGTTTAACTCAATTTCTTGAGCGAAATCAAAATGATGTTGATAAAAAATACATGCTCATAGTTAAATCGACAATAAAAAGTTTGTGTTTTCAGGGACGTGAGCAAAGTCTTCACATGTGCGGTCTAACAAAGACTGCGATTGGCTCACAAATTCCTATAAATATAAAGCATATTTCGAAATTTGCTGGTGAAATTCAAAGAATTTTTATCAAATATCTTTTGAGTTCATAGGTAAATTCATTAAAAATCCTACTATCGAAAGTACGGCAATAATATCCAATCGCCCCGATGTTAGAGTATTCCGTGTGTAATAGTACAAACTTTGTGGTATACAGGTTCTCCTTAAAACTTCTTGTTTATATATTGCAATAGCCCCGCCGTTTTATTTTGTTCTAATCGATAATACAATCGTTTATCGCAATTTCTTGAGCGAAATCAAAACGACATCGATAGAAAAATTCAGGTAGTCATACTATAAATATTTGCTTTGGTAATTTCATTTGCTTGTATACCTGTTGGTATGACAGAAGACTATTAAAATCGTATATTTAGTCTGGGCTTGCAAAATAACAAAAAATCGATAAAATGGAATTATATTTGGGGAATGATTCCAACCCATGACATACTTCCCCGGTTTCCTTTGTATTTGTTGTCAAACCATATTTACGGTAAATTATTATGTATGAATCCTGTATCGTCTTTGGAGCGAAAGGCCAGTTAGGTGGAGAATTTTTGCGTCAGTTGGGTTCGCGCGGTCGAGGATTTGACTTGCCCGACGGCGATATTACCAATCGCGCTGAGTTGGCTGATTTGTTTGAGCAAGTTCGACCTGAAGCGGTTATTAACGCAGCGGCCTTTACCATGGTAGATGCGGCCGAACAGCAACCGGCAATATGCCGAAAGATTAATGCGTTCGGTCCCGAAAATTTGGTGCTTGAATGTAAAAAATACGATATTCCTCTGATACATTTTTCGACGGACTACGTGTTTTGCGGAACGCAAAAGCGAACTCCTCTTTCGGAATCCGATCCTGTTTACCCTCAAGGGGTATACGCTCAGACCAAGTACGAAGGCGAACAGAAAGTTTCTCAATATAATAAACATGTCATATTACGTACTTGCGGTTTATATGGCAAGCTTGGCGAAAATACTCCCGGCAATTTCGTCGAAACCATGCGGCGATTAGGAAAATCAGGACGTCCGCTGAAAATTGTAGCGGATCAGCATTGTACACCTACGTATATTCCTCATCTGGTAAAAGCAGCCTTGTATTTGCTGGAGCATCAATGTTGGGGATTATATCATCTTGTTAATTCCGGGGATACAACTTGGTATGATTTTGCGGCGGAAATATTCCGTTTGGAACAACTTACTGTTCAGATGGAGCCGATTACAACCGAACAATGGGGGGCTCCGTCACCGCGTCCGTTGTACAGCGTATTGGATATTTCCAAATATAATTCAACCTGCGGACCGTCCATGCCGACCTGGCAGGTGGCGTTGGCGGAATATTTGGATAAATAGCGTGCTTTTCAAATCAGAATTATGTATATAGGTATTTATATTACTTCCCTGTTATTTATTACAGGGGTAGATATGTACTCCTGTAATATTTCTTCTTTTTGGTATTCACCTTCTTGATTTTACGCGGTGTCTAAGAAGGCTGCTGGATAGATCGGGCGGAATTTAGTTTTATTGACAAGTCCTGATTATGCAGGTTCCACTTGACTTTTTCCGGTTTGCATAACAAAAATCAGTCGTTTCATTTCGCCTTAATCGGTAAAATAAGGGATTATTTGATTCAGGAGGCGAAATCAAAACGATGTCAAGAAGAAAAAATCAAGTGGTCATAGAATAAACCCTCTCCTTTGAATTTACCTTTTCATTTTTTGTTAAAAATTATTCGAATTGTTAAAAACGTTTTTTAGCCAGAAAGCCTACTTCTGTGCCCTTTTTGTTGAATTGCGCTGCGAAACCAATAATTTTTCGGGATAATATGCAGATTGAGGATTGACAAAAATTTTGAAATAATTAGAATCAAGGAGTTTTATGTTATTGATTGGAGGAACGATGTTGCGGATTGACTAAAGTGCGGGATTGATTATACTACAGACGCGCTTTTGATTTCAAATCGTAATATTCATGATAGGGTTATCTTCTTCCGGCAGAAAACAGAGGAGGAAATTCGTCAGAAATAATCAATCCATTGGGAATCGTAAAAAACAACATCAAGACCGAGAAACTTGGCAATTTTATTAACTAAATGATGTCGCCAGCTCAT
>CAYZMZ010000204.1:0-6430 GCA_964479655.1 uncultured Planctomycetaceae bacterium | reverse complement strand
TGACAACACCAGTGTGGTAGCTAGAAACACTCTTACGAATAGCATCGCTTCCCACCTCAGAAGGAACCGAAGTTACTGAACCAGACGCTTTTTCAGAGACAACATCGGTATAACCCTTGGAAGCATATTCGGTATCGTCATACTTAAAATCCAAGTAGCTATAGCGATCCGCTTTGTCAATAGTAGTATCATCACCGAACTTGCCGGGTTCCCACCCTTTTAGGGACGCATACTTGTATTTATCTCCTCCTTCACCTTTTTTAGTAAAGCCAGCGACCTTTGTCGCACCACTATCACTTGTCGGCATGGAAACAATAGAAGCTTCAGCTCCTACTGCCCATCGGCAATATTCGTCAGCGGATTCTGCCAAGTAAATGGTATTAGCCGTACCGTCTTTAATACTTTCCAACGACGTTTTGGAACCGGGATAGGTGGCTCCATCGGGTTTGGTAGCATTGTCATCAATATCACTACTCTTGCCGCCGTCAATAGCCAATTGCAATGACTTGGCTGTTGTGGCACTCATGCAACGGTAGTTGGTTAATCCTTGTTTTTCGTCTGTACCGATGGTGAGCACGCCGCCATTTTCAGCGGAAGAACTGGGGCACAGGAATCCCTTCATTTTTCGTCCAATACCTTCCTTGACCTCATCGTCTCCGTCGGCATCATTAGGCGAACCGGCCTTTGCGTCAAACTGTTCGTAAAGAGCGGTTTCTTCAATGTGCGGAAGAATGTCTACCATCCAGCTGTATCCATCGGGCTTACTGGTAACGGTAACTGTAGTAGTTGAACCACCTTCTTGAGCTACTTGAGCTGAGCCTTTGCTGCCAATGGAGCCACCAGAGTCTTTACTGGAAATCATATGGCAAGACGGGGGAAGTTTTTTCTGTGTGTCGTGGTATTTGTGTCCAGCCAGAGCAAGTTGTTTCATCTGGTTTACGCACATAATACGCATGGCTGACTGTCGTGCGGACTGAACCGCAGGGAGCAAAAGACCGATCAAAAGGCCTAAAATGGCGATTACGACCAGTAATTCGACCAGGGTAAAACCCTTAAAAGAACGTTTCATAGTAAAGTCTCCTACATGAAAAAATAATGATATATAACGAACGCTCTGACGAGCATTGCGCTGAAGTACTGTATAAATTTCCCTATCTGTGAAAAGCGGTTTGCAACATATAAAAAGGAATATGGGGAACAGAGCGGGAAATGGTTCCGTCAAACAAACCACGGTAACTAATCTAAGTAAAATTACCTACAATTCATTTAACACTATCTATTATAACCGAAAATAAAATCAATGTCAAATGAAAAGTTCCATTTTTTTGTAAAAAAGTCAAAAAAAAGTCAATTATTTTTTAATATTACACGTTAAATGTTAAAATGGGTAACTATTCAAGCCATCGACGTTGATATAAGCACCATTCAACACAAACCAGTATTAACAATAACGTGCCCAATATTGTCCAAAGGGGAATTACGTCTTCCCCCGGCAAAGAAAACGTATTGACGGCAATTTGCGGCATACGCCAATCTTCGTCGGCAAAAAAACGTGTTTCAATCGGGTCGAATGTATCGTCGGACCAAAATCGGACAATGTTGCTTATCAGCGCGGGGAAATCCGGCTTATTTATCAATTCGGAATTGGCAAGTGAGCAAGCGAACACGATGTACTGATTTGCCTGCGTGCCGTCTATTGCCCAGGCGAGCGGCTGATTATTGCCGTCGGAGGCGAGAACCTGATTTTTTCCTTGAGGGACGATAGCCGCCGGAGCCTGAAAACGAACGCCGATAATATCTGCGTTGTCCCATAAAACCGGCGTTGAAACTAAATTGATTGAATTGACAACGCTGTCTACCGGTTGATCGGAAACGTCCCAAATTTGATTCGCCTTTTTGGAACCGAAGCATAAACAACGTGCTTCGGGTAACGGATTGGGGGACGCGCCGTCGAAAACCAAAATCGCATTTTCAGGAACGGGATCCGGAATCTTTTTAACTGACTTTACTTCCGTAACGACCGGGATTTTTTTGAGAGCTTCTTCCAGAATCGTATTTCCTCGGCTGATTAAATAGACCGTATACTGCGGTATTTTCAAGACGGGTAATTCCAGTACGCGTCCGGTTCCAACGGAGGGTTTCCACGAAACGGCAATTTTCCCGTTTTCAGACGCTAATTCAGGCTGAATCGAAATAATTCGATTTTCTGAATTATTTGCCGGGGCGGTGATTTGCGTGTTTTGACCGCCGATAGTAAGCGTACCGGACTGGGATTGATTTGAATAATTTTTGACGGAAACTAAAATCGATTCCGTTCCGGTTTGCGGATTAACGCGAACGCCGGTTCTGATAAGCGCGAAATTATCGCGCGATTTGCCGACGGGAAGCCAATGAACGCCGGGCATTGTGACGGTATTATCGAATTCGGGAAAGCAGCCGTCGCTAATTAAAACGATGTTTTGCGTACGCGGATTGAGCTGTTCTCCGGCTTTGCGGGCGACTAACGCCTTGCCGATATCAACCGCCTGTTCCATCGCTTGCGAGTTTTGCGTTAAATTCGGCTTTTTTATGTAATTATCTAAGGCTTCAAGTATTTTTTCCTTTTCCGAGGTCGTTCGACAAAGAATTTTCGCAGGGCTTTCCGCAGCAATCAAAGCGATTCTATCGTGATAACCCAGATTTTTTACCATTTCTTCCAATTTCTGACGGACTTCAGAGCGCGTATTGGATTCCCCGTTGACCCCCAAGGCGTCTGACATGCTTTCCGTACAGTCGATAATAACGGCCAGTCTTTGGGGCGGACGAAGACAGGGTTCTGCCATCGCCAAGACAAAAATAAAGACGATCGACAGCTGAACCAGCAACGAAACCAGCCGCCGCCAGGGTCCCCACCAATATCGTAAATCCAGCAACGAAATAGAATCTTTCCATATTACGCCGGCTCCGGTTTGATGTACAATTCGTCGTTGTTTCCAAGCGTAAAGCAATAAGATCGGGAATACGAGTATTAGCCAGATAAAGGCCCACGGATTAATAAAGGTGATCATAAAAATTTATTGTTAGGGAAGTCATATTTATTTACAGACGTCTCTATTATACCTGATTTATTAATTAATGTCAAATCCTCCACGGGAAATTTTTTCAGAAACCTTAAAAATCTGGAATATTTCAAGAAAAATTGCAAAAATCCCGTACTTTCGTCAATCCTTTCTTGACAAAAACTCAATGATAAACTATATTGATTAGAGAATATGAACAATGTATCGTAAAATAGCTGAATATGGAAATTGAAAGTCTGCACATAGATCGGTTTGGAATCCTGCGGGAAAAGCGTTTGGAGAAGCTATCTCCTCACGTGGAGGTAATCTACGCCCCCAACGAGGCGGGTAAGACGACTTTGTTGCAGTTTATCCGATGTATGTTTTTCGGACTCCGCGCGGGCGAAAAGTACGTTGTCGGGAAATCGCCCAAATTCGGCGGTTGGTTGAAATTCCGCAAGCCGTTGCCGGGTAACCGCGACGAACTGATTACCATTTCTCGTCATCTGCGTTTTCCTGCGGGTTCTCAAAACGATACCGTTGAGGCGGAAACGGTTGAATTGCGCAACGAATCAGGCGATATTCAGTCGGCCGATACGCTCGGATTGCTTTTGGGGAACGTAAATTCGTCTTTGTTTAATGCGGTTTTTGCCGTTTCGCTTTCCGATATTAACGCCTTTGATGTGCTGGATCATTCTGCTGCCAGTCAAGCGTTGTACGGAATGACGTTAGGTCAGCCGCAAGTTTCGTTGATTGAATTACAAGCTCGTTTACAGAAAAAACGGCTGGAATTGGTCAATAACGCCCCGAAATCAGAGGCAACTTCCGAGGGGTTGCTGGGGGATTTAATTCGTCAGCGTCAGGAAACGATCGATTTGCTGGAACAATCGCAACAGAAATTGGAGGACGGAAATCGACTAAAGACTCAAATTTCCTCTGAAAAACAGCAATTGGAGCAGCTGGAAAATCAAATTTCTCGATTAAACGAACAAGAAGCTCGATTGAATCGGTATTTACAAGCGTATCCGCTTTATAGACAATATCGTCAGATAAATACGGCATCTGATTTATCGTATACGGAATTATCGGCTTCGGCGAGAGAGATAAATCCCTATACTCTTGATCAGGCGAAAAAGCTGGAGACGGAAATAGCGGGTCTGAAATCTCAAATTGAAATCGTTAAACAAAAATACGAGCAAGCGAAAAATCAGCCGTCCGAACGAAGTAATAATATTGTGCGTATTTCGTTGGAGGAAATAAAATCGCTTGCGCACCAAAAATCGGCTTTTCTGAAACGAAAGCAGTTAAAACAGCAGTCTGAAGTCGTTAAAGCGAAAATCGATTCCGCTTGGCAGTCGTTTGGAATGCCGATTCCCCTATCAGAATCGGCAATTCCCGCTGAATCGGTTTTTAGCGAGTTACGATCGGTCTGGAAATCGCGAAATGAACAGGTACTAATTCCCGCAGAAATAGAACCGGAAGAAGATACGGAGGAGATGGCGGAGGGAATTGAGGGGACCGAGGAAACGGTGAACGATTCAGAGAATACGGCGATAGACGAAGTCGATGATTCTCTGGCTATCGGTCAGAAAATCAAGGCGATAAACGATCGACTGCAATTATTACGGGAAAAATTACGGCTTCTGGAACGACATCGGGATTTGGTATGGGGCGAATCGCAGTTACGGATTCAACTGTTTCAGTGGTCGTCCGCTCCCGCAATTCCAGCTTCAATTCACGGTAGTATGATGGTTATTACCGGCTTAGGGGTTTTAGGTTTGATTCTGTGGACGATGTATTTACTGGGCTGGATTTCCCGCTCCGGTACTCTGGCGTCGTTGGGATCGATGGGCGTTGTACTGTGTTTTTGCGGTTTAAGCGGCGTTGCGATTCTCCGCTATATTATGGAGAAAAACGCAGAAGAAAAAATGATCGAATGCCGACGTCAATGGGAAACAACCAGTCAGCAACTGGAAAAAATCGAAAAGCGCAGACAAGAGCTGGAATCGCAGTTGCGAAATAATTCCAATTTGCTGGATTTACCCCCGATTCATGGAGGAGAAACGCCCAACGAAATCGCCGATACCCGCAACGCGATTGCCTTGTTATTAGCTCAGATACGTCAGTTGGAACAGTCGGTTTTATCCAATAAGAGCGCGGCAACCGAAAGACAAGCGAGAATCAAAACGGAATCTACGGTAATTCCAGATACGGTTGTTATTCCCGCTCCGACCAAGGTTAAGGCGTCAATTCGTCCGTCTGTTCCTGAATACAAAAATAAATATACTGCAGAGCAATTTGAATCGATTTGGCGTCAGGCGTTACAGAAATTGCGTTTACCCTCTGATTGGAAAATAGAACAGGTAAAAGCACTGTACAAAAAATCTGAATGGTTTCGACACGGATTATCGCGTCTGGAACAGCTGGAAACGCAAATTGATCAGATGAACAAAACGCTTCTACCGTACGAAAATCAACTTCGACAGCTTACCGCCGGGAATAATACGGTCGACGGGCGTAATAGGTCCGAAATCGAACGAATCGACGAACTTATTCGTCTGTATAAGCAGTCGGTTAAGGAATCGAAGCAGCAATCGGGGCAGTTGCTATCGCAGATTCATCAACAGGGCGATAAGCTCGCCGGGCAACTTCGTCTGGCAGAGGAAAAATTAGCGTTTATTCTTACTTCAGAAAACGTTTCGGACGTTGCGCAATTACAGGCTAAAGCTGGTATCTGTCAGCAAAATAATCTGCAACGACAGCAGAAAAACAGGCTGATTGAGCAATTAAAATCGAGCTTGAATCTGCGAAATGAAGACGAAATCCGTAATACGTTTTCGGAGTATTCCGATTCAGAGTCAATTACCGATCAGATTCATACGCTTAAAAAACAGGGCGAAGAAAATCAAATCAGAAGAAATCAGATTCAAGCGAAAATTGCAGAACTTCAGCAACAAACGCAGACGATTTTCGATTCCGATCCCACCCGTCGCGAAACTGCGCATTTGGAGGAATTGGAACATCAAATTGAGCAAACTTCACGGCAATGGCGTTCAACGTGTCTGGCGGAAATTATCGTTGAGCGTTTGATAGATCAATACGAATTGAATCGACAGCCTGAAACGCTTCAAACGGCGGGATTCTTTTTCGAGCAAATAACCAACGGAGCGTATACTCAGGTTGGGAGAGATATAGATAGCCGTCAGATTTGGGTTGCGCAAAAGGGCGGTGCGATAGTACAACTGGAGCATTTATCAACAGGAACAAAAGAGCAACTGTATTTATGTATTCGCTTGGCTTTGGCAAACTGGTTTGCTCAACGGGGAACCAGATTACCGATAATTATAGACGATGCTTTGGTTAATTACGATTCCAAACGCGCAGACGCCGCA
>CAYZMZ010000203.1:5086-6456 GCA_964479655.1 uncultured Planctomycetaceae bacterium | reverse complement strand
ATGAAACGGCTGGTTTATGAAAATATAAACCGGGAAAAGTCAATTGGAATCAGTATAACAGAAAAAAATAAGTAACGACCGTACAAGGGATTTAATTCGTGTCGCATAATAATCATATTCCTGCTGAGTTTTTATTCCTGAAGCTGACCTCGGGAAATCCGTATCAATATCCGCTTTATGAGCGTCTGTTGTTTGCTATCGGGGTGCTGATACTGGGACTTTTCGCGGCTGCGATGATTGGTCCTCGAAAAGCGGTATTGGTTTTAGCCGTCGATCAATCAGAAAACCCCGTTCATGTTACCGGCGAGTTGGTTTCCGTCCCCTTGGACTATAAACCAAGCGCGCTGATTCCAAGCAATAATCGTTTGACGCAGAAATATTTGTCCGGCGGAAATCAGAATAAACCGTATCGGGTAGATAAAATCATCCAAACAGAGTTTCCGCATAATCCGATGGGTAAGCAGTATCCTGCCGGTAAAAATCCAGATTTGGATCGGAATCCTACCCGAAGCGATATTCCTCAAACCGAAGCGGAAATTATGCAAAAAGGTCCAATTCGACATCGAACCGTCAACGGCGATACGCTGGAACGCCTGGCTGATTATTATCTGCGCGATCCGGGACGGTGGGAGGAAATTTATTTGCTCAATTCCACTGTTTTACGCAATAAAGATTCCGTCCCCATCGGAATAATACTGCTTATACCGAAAGAATAATCTTGATGAATCTTCTTGTTTTAGCTATTGACGGATTTCAGGCTGCGTTGCCGGGATACGCGGGCTGCGGTTGGACTCAAACGCCGGAGCTGGATACTCTGGCGGGCGAAGGTCTGATTTTAGATCGAATTTTTTCTGACCGCTTGAATCTATCTGCAATTTATGATATACTATGGTCTGGCGATACAACGTTGTCTCAGTTTGCCTCCCAGCGAGGTTATAAGACCGCGTTGTTGGCAGACGATACCGAAATTCTATCGCATTGTAAATCGAACGGATTTCAAATAATAGAATCGGTTTTACCGCTTGGTTCGGACTTGCCGGCGTCGGAATTGGATCAAACGCATTTATTTAACGTTTTTGCGTCGTTGACCGATTTAGTTGAATCGATTTCCGCAGAGCCGTTTTTTTGCTGGACGCATATTGGTTCCTTGGGAAAGATATGGGATGCCCCGCAGGAATATCGCGGTATGTACTGCCAGGAAGGTGACTTAGAGCCGTGGCCGTCGACGAAAGCTCCGAATCGGATTTTACGACCAGATGAAAACGGCGTTTACGATTCAGACGAAAAATTACAACTCGCCCAAACGTATGCCGGACAAATGAGCGTTTTAGACGATTGTCTGTCGGCGTTGATAGATCAAATGACGGAAT
>CAYZMZ010000203.1:0-5066 GCA_964479655.1 uncultured Planctomycetaceae bacterium | reverse complement strand
CGGTCGTTTTGATGTCAACGCGAGGAATTGGTTTGGGGGAGCACGGAACGGTCGGCATGAATTATCCGAATTTCCATTCAGAATTTGCGCGCTTAACGGGTGCAATTCGGGTGCCGAAACCCGGAACGCAGCTTAGAAGAACGCAGTCGCTGCTTTCAGAACGGGCTTGGAATCCAATTTTCAAGCAGCTTTTGGAAAACGATCGTTCCGATATTTTTCCCCTGGTTGAATCGTTGGGACAATCCCGATTGCTGGGGCAGGAAGAGAATAATCGCGTTGTTCAAACCGATGCGTGGCGATATTTATTCCAGAACGATTCCAGTCAAACGGGGCGGTTGTATGCGCTGCCCGACGATCGATGGGAAGTAAACGATGTCGCCAGTATTTGCCCGCAGGTAATAGAACAACTCAAAGCGGTTACCGCTGATTCGCCGCTTTCCGAGCTTCTGACCGATGTCCGTCATTGAAAAATCGGATGTCCATCAAAAGAATCGGAATCCATCGTAATAATCGGATGTTATCGACAAAACGAATTTCCTGCGATATTTCCGAGGCGATTTGATTATTCAGTCGAATATCGCGTCCGAAAATTATTCCCAACGTCCCTTTTGGGGAGGATTGTTTTTTTGGGGGGAATTGCCGGTTAGCAAAACGGGTGGATTGTAAAAAGCCAGAAATATTCAATTTGAACAAATATACATGTAAATATAATGCCCGTTCGCGAACTTGCTCAGCTGATAGAAACCGTACGTCCTTTGGATCGAGCGACGTTAGAGCAGTTGCATAAATTGGGAATTTACCGGGTTCAGGACGCGTTATTCCATTTTCCGCGCGATTACGAAGATTTTACGAATTTAACAACCGTCGAGTTATTACAGGAAGATGAGTTGCAAACGGTCGTCGGAACGATTACTGCCATGCGGCGTCAGCGATTGCGCAGCGGAAAAATTCTGGTTAGTTCTTATGTACAAGATGATACCGGTCATTTTTTACAGCTGGTCTGGTTTAATCAGCCGTATAGATTTGGACAGTACAAAGAAGACGATCGGGTTTGTGTTTCCGGCAAGCCTAAATTCAAACAGAATAAATGGTCGTTTCTTCAGCCGATTGTTACGATTCTGGATTCAGAGCAGGAGGTACCGCATAACGAAATTTTACCCCTGTATCCGCTTACGATGGGGCTATCTCAATGGCGAATAAGAAAAATCGAACGGGAACTGGTTTCTAAATATACCGATTACCTGGAAGAGGTATTCGATTCATCATATCTGGAAAAATGGAAATTGATGTCTTTACATGACGCAATACGTCAGATTCATTTTCCCGATTCGCTGGATAAAGTCGATATTGCCAAACATCGATTTATTTTTCAGGAATTGCTTTTACTTCAGCTTGCCTTGGGCGTTAAGCGTCATCAAACCAAATGGCAGGTCAATGCCCCTGCCATGAGTACGGATCCGGCGATAGATTCGCGTATTCGTCGGCTATTTCCGTACGATTTGACCCCCGGTCAGAATAAGGCAATTGAAGAGATTGTATCCGATATGACCTCAACCCATCCGATGAATCGTTTATTACAGGGCGATGTCGGGTGCGGTAAAACGACGGCGGCAGTTTACGCGATGCTTTTAACGGCGGCGTCGGGCTATCAGTCTGCTTTAATGGCTCCAACGGAAGTTTTAGCCCGGCAGCATTTTAGAACTTTTAGCCGATTGCTTATCGATGCAAAAATATCTCCTGAACTGTTGATCGGCGGAATGAAGTTAGCGGATAGACGACGATTGCTGGATCGAATTTCTGACGGCTCGGCCAAGGTAGTTATTGGAACGCAAGCCCTGATTCAAAATAGCGTTGATTTTAAAAATTTGGGGCTGGTGATTATCGATGAACAGCATAAATTTGGCGTAAATCAGCGTGCGAAACTTCGGCAGGGCGGTCAGTGTCCGCATTATTTGGTGATGACGGCAACCCCCATTCCGCGAACGGTAACGATGTCGTTGTTTGGCGATTTGGAGGTTTCTACAATCAAAGATTTACCTCCGGGAAGACAAAAAATCAATACGTATATGGTCGGAGAGAACAAACGGCTTCGATGGTATGAGTTCATGTCTGAAAAAATCGATCAGGGGCGTCAGGCTTATGTTGTTGTACCGTATATCGAACCGGCAGCCAATTCCGAAACCGACTTTGATAATCCGGCGTTTTCCCCGGATTATAATTCGACGATTCATGAAAACGGTATTTCGTATGACGACTCAGAAAGTACGGAAGTCGCGGATATTATGTCCATGTATAAAAAACTGTCCTCCAGTATTTTGGGACGATACCGAATTGGCGTAGTACATGGACGAATGTCTACTGAAGAAAAAGATAAAGCCATGCTGGATTTTCGTTCTGGAGAAACGCAGATATTGCTTTGTACTTCGGTGGTCGAGGTCGGAGTCGATGTTCCCAACGCAACGTTGATGACTATAGAAAGCGCGAATCAGTTCGGTTTATCGCAGCTTCATCAACTTCGCGGACGAATCAGCCGCGGTCGGCATCCGGGTTTTTGTACGATTTTTGTCGAAAGCGATGATCCCGCTAAATTGGAACGGTTGCAGGCGTTTACCGAAACGACAGATGGATTTATGCTGGCGGAAATCGACTTCCGGCTTCGCGGTCCTGGTAACTTGTTCGGGAATCAGCAGCATGGATTACCCCCGTTCCGGTTTGCGGATTTATGCCGGGATAGAGAAATTGTAGAACAGACTCGCCAGGCGGCGGATTCTGTTTTGTTGGAAGATGAAGGATTGTCTACTCCGAAAAATCGCTTGCTTCGGGATAGGATGCTGGTTCGGTACGGCAAGGCTCTCAATATTTCCGATGTCGGATAAAATTAACCCCCCTTTAAGAATTATGAAAAATTTGTTTATCGTGTTGTTTTTATTTTTAGGACTGATTTCTTCGATGGCTTTGGCATCGGAACCGGCTGGCGCGGATTGCGGCTCGCTCTGTTTGTTTAACGGACAAGACTTGTTCGGCTGGACGACTTCAGACAAAGAAAACTGGAAGGTACAATCGTCCTCTGCCGTTCAAGTGGACGAAAAAATCGGGAAATCTATTTTCGGAACGGCTTCCGATAAGCCCACGATTTTGCGAACAACGACCCAATTCGGGAATTATTCCCTGCAGGTCAATTTCAAATTGTCGGACGGAGCAAAAGCGGTTCTTTTACTTCGGTCTGATCCGAAAGGAAATCGATGCGCTCAAATCCCGTTGAAATACAATCCCGTTAAATCAGGTGATTTCTGTACAGTTGCTATTCCCGCTTCTTTTTTGGATTCCTGCAAGCTCGGACGCGGATACGTAGGAATTAAGCTTGAATCCGGGACGATAGAAATTCAGTCGATTTCTATCGCGCCGACCGGACTGAAGAGCCTGTTCAATGGGATTGATGCGAATAATTGGGTTAAACACGATATTATCGACGTTTCAATTGAATCACCCCATTTGGTGATTAAAAACGGAAACGGCAGTTTGGAATCGAAAGAAAAATTCGCCGATATGGAATTATCTATGTCGGTATTTGTCAACGGGGAAGGATTAAATTCCGGCGTTTTCTTCCGCTGTATTCCGGGCGAAAAAATGAACGGATACGAATGCCAAATTCAAAATCAGTTTCTCGACGGCGACAGATCAAAGCCGAAAGACTGCGGAACAGGCGGTATTTTTCGACGTGTAAACGCCCGCGAAGTTCGAGGAAACGATAAATGCTGGACTAATTTGTATATCAATGCAGTCGGAAATCATATTGCCGTTTGGGTTGAAGGAGTTCAGGTTACCGACTGGACTGATACGCGTGCCGCCAACTTGAATCCGCGAAAAGGATTACGAACAGAAGCGGGTACCGTTCAGCTTCAGGCTCACGACGCAACGACGAATATCATGTTTAAAGATATAAAAGCAGGAGAAATGCAGCCGCGTTAGTCAGCTATGACTTCATTTATAATTGTTTGTCTTGCCGTTCCGTTTATTATCAGCTTTTTAGGCGGTTTTATAGTCAGAAAGTGGGCGATTCGTATTGGATTGATTGACGATCCAAAGCCTTCCGTTTTACCGGTCGGCGAGAATCACAAAACGCATTTATACGCTACTCCGCTTGGCGGTGGACTGGCTATTTATACAGCGATTGCCTTTAGTGTAGTGGGTGTACTGATAATCTCGCTCTATCCGAGTTCTCTGGCCTATTATCTGCCCCCTTCGTTAGGAAAGTTACTGATTGTTCACGCGCCGGGAATCCAGTTTTCGGCGGGAAAACTGTTGTTTCTATTGTTGATCTGTTCGATTCTGCTAATTCTTGGATTGTGGGACGATTGTTGGAATTTAGGCTGGAAATTCCGAATCGTTGTTCAGTTTTTGGCGGCGATTGCGACGGTTATCGGCGGCTGGCGAATGAGTTTATTTTTAGGCGATTCCCCTGCGATGGTCTTTCTGACTGGAGTAATCAGCGTTTTCTGGATTGTCGGATTGATCAACTCTTTTAATATGCTCGATAATATGGACGGATTGTCAGCAGGAGTTGGTTCTATATGCGCTCTGTTTTTAGCGATGTTCGCTTTATCCCAGCCGGAATCGGGGCAGCAGGGACAATGCTTTGTCGGCGGTTTGATGCTAATTTTAGCGGGTTCGTTACTCGGATTTTTAGGGCATAATCGTCCGCCGGCCAAGCTGTTTATGGGCGACAGCGGCAGTTATATAATCGGATATTTGCTGGCAACGGGGTCTTTGTCTGCCGTTTTTGTGGGCGAAAACGCTCCGGTTCAGTCAATTTTAGCTCCGCTGTGTATTTTTGCGATTCCGTTGTACGACACGTTTTCGGTAATCGGACTGCGACTGTATCACGGTGTGAGTCCTTTTCAGGGCGATGCGAATCATCTATCTCATCGATTGGTAAAAATGGGGTTATCCCGTCCGCGTGCTGTGGCGGCGATTTATTTAATGAGTTTCGCCTGCTCTGCCGGATCGATTATTTTACCCCGAACGGATATTATCGGTGCGGGAGCGGTTATTCTGATTGTCCTTTC
>CAYZMZ010000202.1:4733-6491 GCA_964479655.1 uncultured Planctomycetaceae bacterium | reverse complement strand
CCTGTACTGCAATCATAGAGAACTGGAAAATTATTCACTTGATGATACGTTCAGAACTTATAAAAAATGGGGCGTAGACGGCGTTAAATTCGGATTCGTCAATTATGAATCGCAAGCTGATATGGAATGGCTGCACAAAGCGATAAAAAAGGCGGCGGATTACCAATTGATGGTTAACGTTCACGATAATTATCGTCCCACCGGCTGGGATGCAATAACTGTCCGTCCGCTACTCCAAAAAGCCGTACAATTATGGCCTTTGGACGACAAGTCAACGGAATGGGCGATTTTACCCCCTGTTTCCTCAATCCGCGTGTAAAAAGCCGCGCTTTTCAGCTGGCCTGCGCCGTTGTCTTTTTCAACCCGCTACAATATATTCATTGGTACGATGCCCCCCTGGATTCCAATCAGACTCAGTACCCCGAATTGAAATTCTGGTCTGATATGCCTACCGTTTGGGACGATACAAAAGTTCTCAGCGGCGAACCAGGGGAATATATTGCCATCGCTCGACGAAAGGGCACCATCTGGTTTGTCAGCGTAATTACCGATAAACCGCGCGAGATTTCTATTCCCCTGTCGTTTATTACCGATAGAAAACCAACCGACAAACTCGATCTTACCCTCTATAAAGAGAATCCCCAGAATACACTTGAGTGTAAAGTTGAACATCGAACCGCCTGTACAACCGACTCTATCCCCGCCGTCATGGGGCAAGAGGGCGGATTTAACATGGTAATTCGATAAAATTGATTTATACTATCCTGTTGTTCCCCCTTTATATCCCTCTGTGAGGCTACTATGAACGTATCCTGCAATAATTGTATGTCGATTAAACAAATAACGTCCAAAATCAAGTCGATATTCTTATTATCAGTACTGGTTTTATTTTCCGCTGGTCATTTGTACGGACAGACAGTTCCAGTCAATCAGAATCCCGATCAGATAATTCAGGTAAATCGGATTCTTATCGACGATTCGGTTAAAGGAACCACGCCGTCGATAAAATCCGGTCAGTTTTCCGTTGCGTTTACCGCCAAACTCCTTTCTCCCGGAAACGAAGTCGGTAACAACGACGGTTTAGGCATGCTCTTTTCCTGCGGTTCCGGGTGGAGCGACGGCTTTCGCGCCCATTACAATTGGAATACGCAAAAGGCAACCTTCCAGATCGGTTCCGCCGCCAAACATTCCAGTATCGGGATTACCTCTGAAAGTACCGTAATTCCGGGAGTTCTCCATGATTTTGTATGCGTATTCGACGGAAAAAATATGCGTTTGTACATCGATGGAAAATTACAGGGAGAAACGCCTTATTCAGACGCGATTACGATCAACAAATCGGTTTTAAGCGTCGGTTACACCGGATCGGGTGTTGGAAGTAATCGAATGTATTTCGGCAATCTGGAGTTCTGGTCTGGTATTCTTTCCGAATCAGATATTGCCGCCCGATTCGCTCGATTTCCTGCTGAAGAAAAAGCCAAACTAACGCTTTTCGATAAATATAATCCAGTCTTCGGGGCGATCAATACGAATATTTCCGAATCAGACTACGAACAACTCTTGGCAGTTACCGACTTGCCGGACGCGCTGAAGGAATCTATTCGGAATAATTATTGGCAGCTGTTACTCGCCCGGAAAAACTACGTCAAAGCGGCTGAACCGATACTTCAATGCGCCCAGCAATTGCTGGATACCAAGATTACGGAAAACGAAAAACCGGAAATAAAAATCCAGCGTCAGTCGCTGCTTGTTGCCTTG
>CAYZMZ010000202.1:2885-4723 GCA_964479655.1 uncultured Planctomycetaceae bacterium | reverse complement strand
ATAAAGCCCGCGAATTGCTCAACTCGATCAATCTTAAATTCAAAGACGAACTAACAATCACCAAAAACATTTCAGTAATAGATGAACAGATGTCAGCTCGTCTTAAATCGCTCGAAAAGCAGGCTGTCAGTCAGTTTGATTCAGCCCGCCAGATACCCGAGATGGTAAACGTTTTATACCTTTCTCCGGCGGGAAACGACAGTAACTTCGGCAGTAAAAACGCGCCGGTCAAATCGCTTTCCGCCGCTTTTGAAAAGGCGAAACAGTTACGAATCAGCCAGCCGAACAAAACCGTAATTATTCAAGTTGCCGACGGAACGTATTACTGTACTTCAACCGCAGTTTTGGACGGTTGTTCACAAATAATCGTTCGCCGACTAAACGATTCCGCCCGGTCTGTTACCGATTCTTTTGTCAGTTCAACGGGCGTGGAATTTACCGGATCGGTAGAATTAAAATCGTGGGAATCGGTTAAATCCGATCCCGCCGCTAAACGGTTTTCTCCCTCTGCCCGCGATAAAATATACGTTTGCGACCTGGGCAAAGCAGGAATTACCAACTGGGGTCAACTCGCCCAACGCGGATACGGCGGCTCGGATCACGTCAATCCCTGGGTCGATTTATACGTCAACGGAAAACCGATGATTCTAGCTCAATGGCCCAATCCCGACCAGCCGGAATTAAAAATCGGAGAGGTTATTCCCGGCCCCGGCGCGGTTACAACCGGCAGCAAGCCGCAATTCAATTCCGGAACATTTCGCTTCGATTTCGACCGTCCAAACAAATGGAATATTGTACAGCCGTTTAATAAAAACGATATTTGGGCAACTGGTCTATGGAGCTGTGAATGGGCCTCCAATACGATTAAAGTTACCGATCTGGATTTGAATAAAAAACTGATTACCGTCGATTCAAAAAACGTAAGAAATAGATTTACGTATCATTTTATTAACGTTTTGGAAGAATTGGATCAGCCGGGTGAATATTATCTGGATCGAACGACGGGCAAACTGTACTTCTATCCCCCGACCGGAATTTCGGGAGCGGATTTAGGCAAACCCGACGCCAAGATTACCTTTCCGATTTTCGACGGTCCGTTTATCGAATTGAAGAACGCCCAGTCTGTAATAATCGATAATATTGCCTTCAGTCAGATTCGGGAAACAGCCGTAAAACTGGACAATTGCAAGAATTGCTATCTAAACAGATGTACTATTAGTCAAACAGGCGGAAACGGGCTGGTCATTTCAAACGGTTCTTTCTGCGGACTGTTCAACAGTCGTCTTGATTGCTTGGGCGCGTGCGGCGTTCGACTTAAAGGCGGCGACCGGGCTACGCTTACCCCCTCCTGGCATATTGTACATAACAATCAGATTCACAACTTTTCCCGTATAGACAGATGTTATGCTCCCGCTGTTCAGTCCAACGGTTGCGGCATGATTATAACCAACAATTTGGTTTACGATTCCCCGCATCACGCTTTCCGAACCGACGGCAACGACCAGTATATCGCCCGAAACGAGGTTCATTCCGTCGTTTACCAGTTCAGCGATCAGGCGGGTATCGATATTTTCTGCGACCCGACCTTCCAGGGAATTGTAATTGAAAATAACCTCTGGCATCATATCGGTTCCCAATTTTCCCTCTGCGGACAGGCGGGAATACGTCTTGACGATTCCATTTCAGGCGTTGTGATGAAAAACAATATCTTCTATCGCAGCTCCGGCGGACATTTCGGCGGAATTCAGATTCATGGCGGAAGAGATAACCTCTGCAAAGGAAATCTTTTTGTATCCTGCAAACAGGCGTTTAGCTTTTCGCCCTGGCAGCCGGACAGA
>CAYZMZ010000202.1:0-2875 GCA_964479655.1 uncultured Planctomycetaceae bacterium | reverse complement strand
TTTATTCCCGGAAGCGGTTTTGACCGTTTTGTAAACGACCCGCTCTATTTACAAACGTATCCGCTGTTAAAATATATATTAGATGATAATACGAACCGCAATTATATTATCGGCAACCGCGCGATTAACTGCTCTGAATTTCAATCCAGCGGGGAAAAATGGGATTTATTCGTCGGCAATCGCTGGGAATCAATAAACAGTTCCCCCTGCAAAGACGATTCAACGCTTCCCAGTCCGCAGCAACTCAGAAAGTGGCTGGAATCCATTTCAGGCAAATCGCTTAAAAATATCGGTATAACCTCTGGTCAAGAACATATCGATCATTCTATCAGTCCAACCTATCTTCATGTTAAGTAGACAAATTAGCAGGGTAAGCAAACATTCCTCTTAATAGGACAGCAAAGCTTACCTCGTTAAACAACAACGCGGCGTCTTCTGTCGTTTTCAACCGAACAGCAGACGCCGACACCTTTTAGAAATCGCCCCGTCAAAAACAGCGTTGATTCAAGCCAACGCCGTTTTACCGATTCAACACCGTTTTGCCGAGCAGGCGAAATCAAAACGACGTAGAAGAAAAAAACAAGCAGTCATAAAATACTACCCGTCCGAGGGAATTTCATGCGGATAGAGTATATATCCAACAATTCCCTCTTACGTGGAAATATCATAACAAACGCCGATTTAATCACCTTATAAATTAATTCAGTCTGGATTTAAACGCGTTTAATCCGGCTTGATACGGTTCTACCCATTCAACAATCGGATTTACAACGTCTTTGAATTGAACCATTTGTTCAACCGCATCGGAGGGCGAGTATTCCTCCGCCGTGGCGATATGAATTTTCGGCTGATTGGGAAACGCGCCGTCTCCGACAGACATGTTTTCGTTTAAAATCGCCTGATGCCGCCGGGTATTTTCCAAAGCCGTTAAAGCCGTAACCGCCGCGCCCAACGCCGGACCTTCGCTGGAAACCAATCGGTGGAGAGGTTTGTTCAGTACAGACGCTAAAATCTGGCACATCAACAAGCTCTGCGAGGTGCCTCCGGAAATAGTAATCCGCTCAATTTGCTGCCCCGCTCTTTGATGCTCCTCAACTCCCAAGGCAATCAAATACGCCAACGCCTCCAAACAGGCGCGGTATCGGGTACCAATATCGCTCGGCTGAAGTCCAACCCATTGTAATCGCGGTTCATTTACGCCCAAAGACGGCTCGGAAACGATAAACGGATCAATCGCCGCCCCGTTACTTCCCACCGGAATTTCTCTGGCCGCCGCCTCCAGCTGAGCGTAATCCACGTTTTTACCCATCACGCGGTCTATAAAATACGCGCCGTTGGAATAACATCGCATCAATAAATACGGTCCCCAGTTCAAAGCCATAACATCCAAATTTATATCGGAAGACGGAATTGAAGCGCAGGACGAATTGACAACCGCTGAATTTCCCAGAATAATCGCCATTTGTCCCGCCTGAACCGCTCCGCCGCCGATTAAACCCGCTTGCTGATCGTCGCTGGTCGGGAAAATTAACGGACGAATCATTGTTTTAGGCAATCCGCACTCTAAAGCCAACGATTCGCAAAGCGGACCGACAGGCGTATGCTGATCGATGATTTCCGGCAACTGCCGCCATGCCAATTCCCGATATTCCGGATTTTCCACAGCATTGAGCATCGCCTTAACCCATTGACGTGTACGGAAGTCCATAATCCCCGTACTAGCCGCCGCCGAAACGCTTATAACATCGAAATTACCCGTTAGATACCCTGCTGAAAGCGTACCGTGCGAGGCGATTCGACGGGTTTGCTTCCATTTATTTTCTGGAAGTTTTTCTTCGTCTTTAACCAAATGAGACAGCGAATAGCGAACCGCCCACGGACCGCCAATTAACTCCTGAATCTTTTCCGCGCCGCCGAGTCTATCTACCCCAATTTGATGATATTTAGCCAGCGTTTGATCGTTCCAGCAAATAGCGCGTCGGACTTGATTATTATTCTTATCGATTCGTCCTGAAGTATGATGGGTCGCGGAAATACCGCCGGCAGCCCAGTTATTTAATCGTCCAATAGCTCGCAATTGCTCGACAATCGAACGGGTTGTAGACCGCGCTTGTCCTTCCAGCTGAAGCAGATTCAATTCGATTGCTCCGGGGTCGTCGGAATCTCCATAAGTCAAATCCGTAGGAAAGCGGGAGGACGCCAGCACGTTACCTTGCAGGTCGAAAGCCAGGCATTTTACTGCCCCGGTACTAAAATCCCAGCCGGTGATTACCGTTTCCGGCGGAACAAATTGTAATGTACTCATATTAATTAAGGGTTAGGGTTGAATTTCCGGCAGGAGAACCAACGCATGCTTTGTCAGAGACCCCTCGACTAGCTTTGCGTTCTACTAGTTCCACTTGACTTTTTCCGTTTTGCATAACAAACAGCCATCGTTTCATTTTGCCCCGATTGACCAAACAAAGCGTTATTTGATTCAGGAGGGCGAAATCAAAACAAGATAAAAAGGAAAAATCACGCAGATTAGACGATTATACCAAATTTCAGGATTAGTCGCAAGGGGGTATTGTAGAGACCTGTCCGCAAGTTCGTAACAAACGGAATTGTGCAAATGACGCCCCCTCAAAATTGGGGGACGGGCAAAATTCTCGAAATCAACGGCGAATACCGTTTCTTCGTTTTCTTGGTCTGAACCGAGCGGGTAAATTTTCGTCGTTTTGTTTCATAATTCAGTCTCCTTGATTCTATTATATAGGGGAACACTGTCGCGTAAAGAAGGGACTAGTCAGCCATCTTGTATTAACAAGAGCTTCTTCGGAGTTTTACGTCCTTCGACGGCTTCGTTGATTCAATCAGCCCGTCGGCACGTGAGACA
>CAYZMZ010000201.1:0-6495 GCA_964479655.1 uncultured Planctomycetaceae bacterium | reverse complement strand
AAACGGCGTCGATAGAAAAAATCAATTAGTTATAGTAAAATTATTATTGAAGATAAAAAATCAAACCTAACGTAAACAAAAGAAAATAATATGTCTTGGCCAGCACCTTCACAATTTAGTATCATGCTTCAGCGACCGCAGATCGCTTTTCGCGATTCGCAGTTACAGCAATGTAAAATCGAACGCAACGAACAAGGATTACCTCGTCCGTGGGCAGGGGCGTTTGCCGTTGTTTATAAGGCCATCTATCCCAATACGGCGGTTCAGGCGGTTCGTATTTTTTCTTCTGAATCTACCGAACGGCGCGAAAGATATATGCTCGCCTACGACTATTTAAAAGGGCGAAAGATGAAATGTCTGGTTAATTTCCAGTATCTGGACGACAGCATTCGCTCTACAGATGGTCGATGGTACCCGCTAATTTTAATGGATTGGGTAGAAGGCGATACGTTATTCAAATGGGTGAACAACAAATGCCGCGAAAAAAACGGAGCGGCTTTATCGGCCGCCGCCGACTGCTGGCTGTCTTTAACGCGCGAATTAACCGAGGCAAATATTGCTCACGGCGATTTACAGCATAACAATATTATCGTTACTCCTGAAGGACGGCTAAAACTGGTAGACTACGACTGTTTGGCGGTACCGGAGTTATTCGGACGTCCCAATTTGGAAATAGGAGTACAGCCGTATCAGCATCCAAAGCGGAATCAAAGTACGGTTCTGTCGGCTCAACTGGATAGATATTCCTCGATCGTAATTTATCTTGCTTTGAAAGCCTTGTCGCTGGATCAAACGTTGTGGAGCAGAGCGGTAGTTCCAACCGGAAACGATAAAATTCTGTTCAAGATGGACGATTTTTATCATCCGCAGCAAAGTACAACGGTTCAGGAACTGCTTCGCAGTCCCAACGAATCCGTTCGGATGCTGGCGACGGAATTATTCTATCGCTATGCCGTCGGACCGTTGGAGGCGGTTCCGTCTTTATGGGATTTGGTCAATCCGTATAAAGATATCGAGGCCTTGCTTAAAGCCGGGGAGAACGAGAAAGCGGTGGAACTTCTTAATCAGCGCGGGCGTTTTGTAGACGCGCCGGATTATCTTAAGCCCGCCATTCAAAATGCGTACGAAATGGTCTGCGTTAAAAAGGCGGCTGATTCGTGGGGATTGATTCCCCGGGTAATCAATGAAAACGTCGACCGGCGAGTTATGCAGACCGGAGAAATGCTCATGTCCAAAGCTACGCCGGGCGTTGCGCCTTTGCCGCCGGCTGAGATGAATCGCTTTTTCGATGCACGCAAACGGGTTCAACTGCTGGAACGATTGGCTATCGCAGTTAAAAATTCGTCTACGCGTGAAAATATGTGCTATACTGGCGAAAAAACCATCGTACAAATCGGACTTCAACTGCCCGCCCAGTACGTTTATACGCTCAAACCGCGAGTAGAAGCGGCTCGAGTTCGAATGCTCAATCTGGATCATCTGATTTCTACTATTCGTAAATCGCCCGACGACGAAGTTGCAATTCACAAAGCATATAAAGCCGTTCGGAAAGTTCAATGCGAAACGCTGGTTCCTCCCGAATTTCGCAATCGGGTTGAAACGGCAGAAATTCGGTATAAGTACGTTAAAAAGATTCTGGCTATTCCCGCCGACTTGCCAATCAATGAACTGGATTCTACGTTATTAGAAATTTGGAATGAGAAGGTTTTATCCCCCTGCAAGCAGGTTGCCGACTGGGGAAAAAAGTACCAGGCCGCCGTAAAACGCCGGGTCTTATTACAAAAATTGCAAGATGCCATCGGAACGGATAATCGCGAAGCGGTTGTTCAACTGGTAAACGATCCGTTGCTGAAAGAATATCCGCTTCCGCCTGAATGGCGTTCCTATATCGATAAATCGCGGGATTTACTGGAAAAAGTATCTCCCCTGGAAGCGGCTTTGCAAAATAACGACCCGCAACCGTTTGTCTCCGCTTTTGACGCTCGTATTTTACGACAGTATGCAGAGCAGTATAAACCGTATTACAAAAAAATGCTTCGCTGGGCAAATGATGTTCTCGCCAACAACGAAGTAACCGGTCTGAAAGCCGCCATGGGCAGAGCGGGACTGCTTTTAACCGATAAATCCAAAGGCGAATACCGGCTCCGATGGACGTGGCCGCACCCGCGATTTTCCGATAAATGCGTTCTGGGCGTAACGAAAACTCCGCCTAAAGAAAACGATAAACCAAGCGATTCAGACTTGCTGCTAATTCAAAGAATCGATATTTCCCGTCAGGAATGGGACGATGCAGGAGGTAGCTATTTGTTCACTCAAACCACCGAAGCAAGCGAATGCTTTCTCTCCGTTTGGGTTGAAATCGACTTGGGCTTTGAAATTATTTATTCGCAGCCGTTTGTTTTAGGACAGTTGGAAAAACGAAGCCGCGGCTGGGGATTTTTTTAAGATTGAACTTTGATTTTATACTATGACTACTCGATTTTTTCTCTTGATGTCGTTTTGATTTTACCGAACAGAATAAAACAATCCTTTGTTTTATTGATGGGGGAGAAATGAAACGACTGGGGTTTGTTATTCAAACCGGAAAAAATCAAGTGGAACCAGTTTATACTTAATTGCAATTTAAGCTTTGTTGCTTTACCTACGATAATAAATGATACATCAACTTTATATAACGCATTGCACTCACGAAAGTTCAGCTATAACTTTTAAGCCGGATTTAGCCCCCGAAATAGCCAAATCCCCGTTGGGATACTCTGTTCGCAGCGCGTCGGTTCCCAGCGACGTGCTAAAAAAAGTGTATGCGGCTATAGAATCTCAACTGTATTATTACCTACCCATAGACGCCACAAGAGAAAACCGCAACGCCGATAATTCTCCCGTTCGATTTATCTACTTGCCCTCAGTAAACGGATACCCGATAATCGCGCAGATTTTTTATCGTGCAAAAGATACCGCAGACCGACCGGATTCCTACTTCGCGGACGTACTTATCGGACCGCAAAACCAGTCTTGGTCAACCTTGGAAGTCGTTCGCCTTTGGAATTGTTCTTGTTGGCAAAAGGAAGACAGCACCGAATTAAAGCATCAACTTCCAACACTGGATTGTTTGCCGTTGCCCGAAAAAGATTCGGAATCGGTAATCGGCGATACGCGGCTTTTGATGTATTTGCAAGGCAAGCTCCCTCAGTTGCCGCCGGTAAACATGTTCGAGAAATTTTTATCTGGAGTATTATCCGTTTGGAAAGATACCGGTAAAAAGATCATTTTAGTGGGAAATCCGGAAACGGCCGCTTTGTTTTACTACGGAATTTTACGATTGGTTCCCGCCAGTTGGGGAGTACAAACCGCGTTTTCTACTTACGAAAATACCCCGATGGAGTTTGCCGGACGGGTTTGCGCAACAACTTTTGATAATCCCCAGCAAAACGACTTGCCGACGGAATTGTATAACAGCAATTTTGTTTTCAATACGTTTACCGGTCGCCAAACCCCGATTCGTTCAGAAAGTCTATACGCTCAAACGATAATTCGCCGTTTACAAACCGACGGCTGGCCGGGAGCAAGCGAAATTCGTCAAACGGCAACTTTAATGAAAATCCATCCAGGTTCCGATTTGGATTGCGTTATTCAAACCGAACACGCATTGTATAAAAACATCGGACTTACCGTTCGTATTTTGCAAAAGGGATTAACCAGCGATATTCAATCCATAAAAACCTCTTTCCCCGAAAACGTCGAACCGATCTGGAGTAAAAATTCCGCAGCCGCCGCTTTTTTACAAGCTAATTTACTGCAAAATATCCGTCTGCTGCAATTCGACCAATCCAATGTTACCGAAAAACTCCGTCCGATAGTCGGAACGCGTGCTCATTTGATGATTTTGGAATTACTAGGTACGCAATCCACCGATCCTCAAACGAATTTGGTAATATTGCAGTTGCTGAAAATGCTGCCTGCGAATTTAGTTGCCCCTTGGCTGGAATTGGCGAATACCTCCGAATCCGTTAAAATCACGATGCTGTTAAAGCATATTTCGGCAGACGGTTCGTTGCCTGAAGGCACAGAGAAGATTATTTTTGAAGGGCAGCAAACCGCTTTACTAGCTAAAATTTTGGTGAAATTGGATTCCGCCCGCTATACGGCTTTGTGGAACCGATATTATTCGCAATACAAATTCCCGCTTATTACGGCCTTGGCGCAGGGCGTTGCCTATCATAACGGCGACGTTGCCCTGTTGGATAAACAGGTAGAAAAGCTCACCGATTACGACTTAGTTGAACTGCTTAAATTCGGTTCTGACCGTTTTTATGCTGAATACCCCATTTATTCTTCTATTATGGGCGAGAAACTGAATCAACTGGTTTCTCAATTTGAATCTTTTTCAGACGATTTCGGAAATTACGTTCTTACTCTCCAGGCAGGTTCGCATTTAATGTCTGCCAATAAATCTGAACAGGTGTTGCACTGGACAAAGTTCAAGTCGATAGTAAAGTCTATTTTAACCGATCAGGGCAACAATAGCCTCAAGCCGGAAGCACTTGATGATCGAGTTTATCAACTGGTTAAAGAGTTTTCGCTTGCCGCCGACGAAAAACAGGCGCAGGAACGCGCTCCTCAAAAGCGGCGTCGATTTTTACAAAAAATTATTTCCGTTATTTTTCCTGTCGAACAGGGTTTCAAGTTGTTTTTACCGCCTACAATAGAGCGCAACGAGCAACTTTGGAGTAAAGTCGAGCAGTATTTTGAATCCGGTCAATGGAGCAAGCCCAAGCCGTCTTTGGAATCAATTTCCAGTCTGTTGGGAATTCATGCCGTACCGCAGGACGCTCTTTCTGCCGACGGCAATCCTACGCCTCCGCCGAAGATAACGCGGGGAAAATCCAGCTTTAAGCTAACCAAAACGCAGTCTTTTTATCTGATTATCAGCGCGGTAGGAGTACTGTTGACAACCCTTTTGATTTTGGTTAATTGGGATATATTCGGCGGCGGTTCAGAAAGCGAAAAGAAGCCGTTATTTAATACTCCCGAAGCGACCGATAAAATTCAAACGGAAATCCAAAAGGAACAAAACGATCTAAAATCCGGCGTTAAAAAGAACTCGGGAAAGACCGATAAATCCGAAACAGCAAAAAATCAATCGGAAGATTCAGCGGATCAAAATAACGAGTCAGAAAAACCGGTGGTAATCGCTCCTGTCAATAATTGGGACGATGCCCCTGAATACGGCGATAAATACGAACCCGGTAAAAGTACCAATCAGATTGACGATATTGCCAATTCGATTTTAAATGATACCAAAAAGAATCCCGATATTATGCTCAAGTTGAAGGCGTTACCCAGCACCTCGCCAACAGAATTGAATAATATTATCGATTCGTTGAAATCTCCTGCCGTCCAGGTTCATGGGCTGATTTTTAAGCTGCCCTCCGGACCGGTTGTTAAACCGCTGGATTCAAACGGAACGTTGGATTTAGTCGCCAACGGGTTGATTGATTCGGTTAATATGAACAATCTGAAATTAGGTCCCGGCATGCTGGTATTTCAGGATAAACCCGTTCGATGGGGAGCAGGAGACAACTTCAATTCCCAAAATCCGGTTACAGAATACAAACTAACCGACTTGGAAAAATCGCTGGGATTATCCGATGTAAAAATCAGTTTGGTCTTTGAACCGACTACTGTAAAATTAGTACTTTCAGGTCAGGCGATTAAAGTCAAGTTGGATAAACAGGATTTAACCAAACAGGCGATTTCGCTTGAACAACGTCAAAAAGAATACGAAGCGGTTTCTGCCAAACTGCGGGAATATAATCGTAAAGACGTTCCGGAAAACGCCAAGATTAAAATTGCGGCAACGCTGGGTATTATGATCAGCGAACCGCTAACCGACAGTCCTATGCTGGAACCAAAACGCGAAGATTTTAAAAATGACGATACGGAGTATCAAACCGCCATGGAAGACTACAGAATTAGTTCGCAAACCTATCAGAAACAGCGGAAAGCGGTTATCGACAAGGCGATTTCTGTTCAGTCGATGTTAGAAAAAGAAATTGCGTTTCTGCAAAATCAGGAAAAGAATCTGCAGGATAAAGCCGACCAACAGGCACAAAAATCCATGCAGCAAATTCTCGCCCGCCTCAAACAAAGTGTTTTCGTACTCTATCGTCCAGACGAGTTCAGAGGTAATCTGGGTTCAGTCGGAAACGCCCCATTTGCGGGCAATCAGGCGGCGGGTTCGGAAGAGAATCTTCAGCCCGTTCCAGAAAATCAAGCCGAAAGTCAACCGGAAGATCAACCGATTTCCGAAAAGCAAAATAGCGAAAGCGGAAACGCCACGGATAATACAACGAATAATACCGTAAACGAAAACAACCCGGATTCCGTTGTTGCAGAGCCGGAAAACACGAATCAGGAAACCGAGCTTGAAATCCCGGACCCGTTTGCCGAACCGACAGAAAAGCAGCCTTCCACAGCAGTTAGAATAAAAACGCG
>CAYZMZ010000200.1:1758-6512 GCA_964479655.1 uncultured Planctomycetaceae bacterium | reverse complement strand
TCGGCGCCGTTTTGTAATTTTTATACTATGACTACTTGATTTTTCCGATCGACGCCGTTTTGATTTCGCCCAATAAGTTAAGCTAAATCCTGATTTTGTCGATTAGGGCGAAATGAAACGACTGGTTTATGAAAATATAAACCGGAAAAATTCAAGAGGAATCAGTATATTGTACCCAATTTAAGAAGAGGAATAAACAAATGATAATTTCAACCACAGAAAATATTCCAGGTCAGAAGTATGAAGTATTAGGACTGGTTAAAGGCTCGGTCGTTCAGTCGAAAAACGCGATTCGGGATTTTACCGCCGGATTGAAGTCGATTATCGGCGGCGAGATAAAAGGTTATACCGAAATGATGAACGAAGCCCGCGCGGCGGCGACCAGTCGAATGGTTGCCGAAGCGGCCAACCTGGGAGCGAATGCGGTAGTTATGGTTCGGTTTTCGTCGTCGGCTGTTATGCAAAACGCGGCGGAAATAATCGCCTACGGTACTGCCGTCCGATTTATAGAATAAAATCCGAACCGTCAAGAATCACCGTTGAGGTGAATTGTTTTATACGTGTAACAATATTCAGATAGATTGTTTCCCCCTGTTATAACCGTAATTGGAGTATTTATGAACTCGGAAATTTTGTATACTCAAAAGCAGATAGCAGAGCAGGTTTCCTTTATGGCGGAACAAATAGATCAGTGGTATTCGCCGGCGGGCGTCTGTTCTCAAACGCACCCGTTGCTGGCGATTGCTGTTTTACGGGGAGCGTTTGTTTTTGCCTCCGATTTAACTCGACAAATGAAAACTCCAATGGAGGTAGAATTTCTGCGGGCGTCCAGTTATGGAAACGAGCATCATTCCAACAAGGCGGTTACGATCGGTCATTCACCTCAAGTGGTTATTGAACGACGGCATGTACTTATTATCGAAGATATTGTAGATTCCGGCTGGACGGTTAGTAAAATCCGGGAATACTGCGTTCATAACAACGCATCGTCCGTAAAAATCGCCGCCTTGATTGATAAACCGCAACGCCGGGAAGTCGAAGTAGAAATCGATTTCCCCGGCTTGCCTGCCCCGAATCAGTTTTTATACGGATACGGTATGGACAATCGCGGGCTTTACAGAAATTTACCCGATATTTGGCTGGAAAAGAATTGAGTCTTTTCCGTCAATTTGCTGTTATCAGCAAAGAATCCTTTTTGAATCACCATGAACAAAAATACATCAATGTTACGAACAATTTCCTTTCAGATAGCTGTTTTACTTATGGTTTTCGTTTCCGGAATAGTACAAGGTCAAACGCCGTCTTTCAAGGGCAAAGACGCCTCGTACTGGACGGAACGATTAACGAAAAAGGAATCGTCGGAAAATCTTCAAAACCGAACCCGTTGGTATGCGGCTTACGCGTTGGGCGAAATTGGCCCGGCGGCTGCGGTTGCCGTTACTCCTTTGATGGAACGGTTGCTGGATACGCAAGAGTACGAATATACGCGGGGAACCTGCGCCTGGGCGTTGGGAAGAATCGGGGACGACAAGGCGATTGACGCTTTGACCGAGGCTATGGATTCCAAAATGGAGGCGGTTAAAATCAGTTCCGCTCAATCGCTTGGCCTGTTTGAACAAAAAGCCCAGACCTCTGCTGACAAGCTGGCGGATTTACTGACCGGGAAATCGGAGGCGGAATCGGATTCTACAGACGGCACAGAAAAGACGAGTGTACAAGAACTCTCTTTGCCGGTAAAAGCGGCGGTTAGCGCAGCGTTGTGGAAGATCAGTCCGGCGGATTCCGAGAACGCAAAACTCGGTCAGCAAACGCTGCTATCAATGATAAAGGCAAATTCTACCCGCTCCAGATTAGCCGCGTTGAGCGAATTAGTCCTTTTATCCAATCAACCGGATAAAGATATTTCCTCGATTTATAAAACCATGGTTTTTTTATTGGAAAAAACCAGCAACGACGATGTTGCCCGTGATTGCGGTCAGATTTTAATGAATCGTCAGCAGTCGGCTTTAATAGAGCCGCTGTTGAAAAACGACAACGCGATTGTACGCCGCCGCGCTCTGCGGACGTTATGCCTGGCGGATACGGTTTCTGTGGAGCTGGTTTTGCCGTTGATGGAAGACGAAAACCCCGCAGTCCGAGCCTGGGCGGTTCGGGCGTTGGGTAAATCGATGAGCAATCCCGATGCGGAAAGCGCAGTTGTTAAAGCGGTGGAAGACAACGATCTATTTGTAAAAAAAGCCGCTCGCAAAGCGTTAAAGAAGTAGCGGAAAAGCGGTTTTTGATTACAAAAAAACTTTTTTTCTGGTACAATATACGTATGATGGCGTTTTTCAAGCCGAAAGTCGACTTGAGTATAATAAAGAATATAAGGAGTGTCAGAAAACCAGACGAAGTCAAACGTTTGGTTTTTCGAGCGTCTTTTTTTTATATTGGCTTCACTTAAGGTGTCGATAGAAAAATTACGTAGTCATGATATAAATCCGAAAAATGTTTTGGTAATCCGTCTTCTTATTGTATTGACGAACTAAAATAAATCGCTACAATACCTAGAGGAGTTAATGGTTTACACTCTGTTATTTTTTTACTTGAGCGTTTTCGGTAAGCAGGATAATTTTTGCAATCCCTCTTATGCTTTGCTGAAGAAATCATATTTTTAACAACCGGATGTTAGTAAAGAAACGAAAAAATCAGTAATAACGACGTTTTATCAGTTCAGCCGAGGAGTTAATGGATTTATTGTCAGAATACAAAATTTCTGTTGTTATTACTAGTTATAATTATGCCCGTTTCATTCGTGAAACTATTGACAGTGTTATTGCGCAGACGTACCCTGTTTACGAGATAATTATTGTTGATGACGGATCTGATGATGATTCGTTATCTATTATTTCTGAATATACACATGTTCACAATAATATTAAGCTCTTGATTCATCCGAATCATACAAATAAAGGTCTTGCTGAATCCCTTTATCTTGGAATTACCGAAGCTGTGGGGGATTGGATTGTGTTTTTGGAAAGCGATGATTATTTACGACCGGATTCGATTGTAAAAAGAGTCGACGTTCTTAAAACCTACCCCGACGTTTCCTTGGTTTTTTCCAATGTGAAAACGGTGGGAGAGGGAAACCTTGTTTTGCAACATTTGATAGAAATACCCGAAATGTTGAAAAGATACTCTTTTCCTGCTTTGCTTACCAAGTGTTTTATTTTACGCAATGTGATTCCAACGTTTTCGGTGGTTATGGTTCTCAGGGAAAAAATTTTAACCTGTTCTTTTGATACACCGGTCGATGAATCGCTGGATTCTTGGTTGTGGTCTCAGCTGATTTCTTGGAACGAAGTCTACTATATTGATGAACCGTTGACATTTTATCGAATTCACAATAAAAGCTATAGTGCAAATTCCTTTGTAAACGGCAAATTTCTTCATTTATGGAACAAAATTCGTTTGCGTTTTCTTATTATTTATTTTCTTACCAAAACCAATGCGAAGTCAAAACTTGCTTTTCTAAAACGCCCATTCGTGTTTTTATGGATGCTGTTTTACTATGTGTTTGTAAATATCCAAAATCGACTATTTTACCGGAATTGAATAATTGCATAGCGTATTGAGGTCTACTATTTGGAGATTGTTGACATATCAAAGAAAATTACAAAAATTGTTATTTTTAAAATGCAGGACAATTCTTTTCCCCTTTCTCTAATACGCTAAATCAGGAAAGACTGAGTGGTAATCACCAATCCCTGTCTTTTTTGCAAATATTTTTGATTTTGTGCTTTTTTGATTACAAAAAAACTTTTTTTCTGATACAATGTACGTATGATGGCGTTTTTCAAGCCGAAAGTCGACTTGAGTATAATAAAGAATATAAGGAGTGTCAGAAAACCAGACGAAGTCAAACGTTTGGTTTTTCGAGAGCCTTTTTTCTTTAATCCATTTTCCTTTCCCAACCGTTATACTACTATGAGATACACCTTTATTCTGTGGACGCTTTTTTGTGTCGGACTTTTATTATCCCCTTCGCTTTTTGCTGAACTAACCACTCAAGACGCCGCAGCGGCTGTCGGACAGGTTCAATCCTTCGATGCCAATCCGGGAGCGTATCATGGCAGCGTGAGTCTATTGGATTCTTCTGCCGTTGCGTTGGCGGCTGGAGCGGATAATCGGGTTATGTGCGCTCTGGCAGAGTACGGAAAAGGACGTGTGATTGCCTTCGCTCATACCAGCTATTCGGATACGCAAGCTCCTTTTTTCCAAAATGCTGAATTGATTACCAATTTGAGTTTATGGCTTACCCGGCAAACGGACAAGACGAAAATTACCTTTATTGCTCCTTATGCTCGGGAAGTGGCGAACTTAAAAGCCAAGGGGTTTCAAGCCCGGCAGCTGACGGCGAATAACCTAATGTGCGATAATTGTCAAGGAAGTATATTTATCTTGTACGCTACCAGTATTCCTGATTATGAGGTCAGTAAAATTCAGCGGTTCGTTCAAAACGGAGGAGCTTTGTGGATTACCTGTACCCCGTGGGCGCAAATGGATTCCCGTCAGCCGGAAAAATTTGTGGGAAATAAACTGCTGGCTCCGATGGGACTGGTGTTTTCTCCCCGTTCAGTAGACGTGCCGGAAGGAAAATTCGCGATTCCCGCTGTCTGCTCTCCTTTTGTGAATCGGGCGACTGCGCTAAAAGCCCTTAATTCTGAACAGGCGTCAAAGCTGTCCAAAGAAGATTTTATGATTATTAATACATT
>CAYZMZ010000200.1:0-1748 GCA_964479655.1 uncultured Planctomycetaceae bacterium | reverse complement strand
ATTATAGCAAAAATTACAGATTCTATTATTGCTTCCATCGGTCTGGATGACTCCTTTGATCTATCCAAATCCTGGAACGATTTTCAGAAATGGGATCAGGAATTACAAGACGTTGTTAAAACGGAAGTCTGTCCGTCTGACGCTAAAAAATATCTACGCCTGATTGTAGCATGGCAAAATAAACAGGCGGAACGAACGTTTACCAATCCAGATAAAGTGCCGACAATAACGGCAGCTGATAAATATCCGGGAGCTCCGCTGCCTGATACTCCGGTCGTTGACGCTAAAGTAGAAATAAATACATCAGTTCCTGAATGGGCGTCTACCGGATTGTATGCGGCTCCCGGAGCGGTTATTACCGTTACGGTTCCCGCCGAGGTTGCCAAAAAGGGCGATTTCGGGCTTAGAATCGGCTGTCATCGGGATATGCTTTGGGCGTTACCCCAATGGCGTCGATACCCTTCAATCAGTTTATCGACCGCTATTAACGGTCAAACGACAACGGTTAAATCGGCTTTCGGTGGTCTGATTTATATTGAAGTCCCCTATCGATGTGATTTAGGTACGGTTGAGATCGAAATTAGCGGCGCGGTTAAAGCGCCTCTGTTTGTACTGGGAAAAACGACACCGCAGGAATGGGAACAGATGAAAAAGCTCGGCGCGCCGTGGGGTGAGCTGGCGTCCAGTAAAATGATTCTATCCGTTCCGCAGGAGGTTATTCAACGTGTCGATAATCCGGAGGCTGTCATGAAGCATTGGGACGCTGTTTTGGACGCTGATGCCGTTTTAACGTCTCGTCCTTTAAACCGGGTTCGCCCTGAACGAATGGTACCCGATATTCAAATATCTGCCGGATGGATGCATTCAGGCTATCCCGTCATGACGCATTTTGACGACCGATTCGGCTTCGTTTCCGGCAAGGGCGATAACTGGGGCTTTTATCACGAATTAGGACACAATCATCAGTCCGGCGACTGGACTTTTAGCGGTGCCGGTGAGGTTACGGTAAATTGGTTCACACTGTATTGTTTTGAAACAGTAGATAAGAATCCGCAAGACGTACCGGGTGGACGAATGTCTCCTGATGAATGCGCGAAGCTGAAAAATGAGTATCTCAAAAACGGCGCAAAATGGGAACAGTGGCAAAAATCGCCTTTTTTGGCCTTGGTGATGTATATAGAGCTGAAGCAGAAGTACGGCTGGGATGCCTTTATTAAAACAATCGCCCAGTACAATAACCTCTCTAACGGAGACCGTCCGGCTACCGATCAGGAAAAGCGGGATCAGTTTATGATTCGATTTTCCCGAACCGTGGGGAAGAATTTAGCCCCGTTTTTCGACCAGTGGGGAATGATTACCACCCCGCAGGCAAAAGAGGCGATAAAGGATTTACCGCCGGAATAGACCAGGGCAGGGGGGATTTGACTGTTGCTGGCTTTGATTTGGCGGCGTTTTGACGTAAAATCGGGGTTAAAACAGGGGTACTATGACTATGCGCTTTTTCCCTTGACGTCGTTTTGATTTCGCTCTCCAGAATCAAATAACGCTTTGTATCATCAATTGAGGCGAAATGGAACGACTACGGTTTGTTATGCAAACCGGAAAAAGTTAAGTTGAATTGGTATGTATATAATATTCTGTATGCATATAATATATAGTCAAATTTCTTACAAAAGCGGGGAAATTTTTGATTTCTTAAAAATTTTCAAGAAATTTTTGGGTACCCCTGTTGACAATACAAACGATTG
>CAYZMZ010000199.1:0-6557 GCA_964479655.1 uncultured Planctomycetaceae bacterium | reverse complement strand
CCAATCACGATATTCCCTGTTGTGAATGGGTAGGCGCGCGCGGAGCAGGGCATTACGTTAAAATGGTGCATAACGGCATCGAATACGGCGATATGCAGCTTATCTGCGAAGCCTATTGGATGCTCAAAAAAGCTCTCGGACTGTCCAATGAAGAAATTTACGAGGTGTTTGGTTCATGGAAAAATGGCGAACTGGATTCCTATTTAATTGAAATTACCCGCGATATTTTCTCTGTTAAAGATAAAGAAACCGGAAATTATCTGGTTGATATGATTCTGGATACCGCTGGAGCAAAGGGAACCGGCAAGTGGATGTCGCAGCTGGCTTTAGACTTGGGAGTACCCAGTACGCTGGTTACAGAGGCGGTTTACGCTCGATGTCTGTCTGCCATGAAAGACGCCCGCGTTCGCGCCAGCAAAGTTTTGCCCGGTCCTAAGGGAATTTATCAGGGCGATAAAAAGGAGTTTATCGAATACGTTCGCAAGGCGTTGTATATCTCCAAGATTTGCTCCTACGCTCAAGGTTTTGTTCAAATGCAGGCGGCGGCCGCAGCAAACGATTGGACGCTTAACTACGGTCCTATTGCCATGCTTTGGCGAGGCGGCTGTATTATTCGCGCCACGTTTTTGGAAAGAATTAAAGACGCTTTCGACAAGGACGCCAAGCTCGAAAATCTGCTGTTAGATCCCTACTTTAAGAGTATTGCCGAAAACTCTCAGCAGGCATGGCGGAAGGTGGTTTCTACGGCTGTTGAATTGGGGATTCCTTGCCCGGCTATTTCCGGTGCTTTGGCGTACTACGACGGCTACCGCAGCGAAACCGTGCCCGCTAATTTACTTCAGGCGCAGCGAGATTACTTTGGTGCCCATACTTACAGACGTATAGATAAAGACAACGTTACAACGTTCCATACTGATTGGATTAACGAGAAAAAATAATCATTTGTCGTTTTTGTATACTGATAACAGTTGGTTTTTCGTTTTGACTGATACGGTATACTGCGTCCACTTGAAATTTCCCGGTTTATGTTATCATAAAACAGCCGTTTCATTTCGCCCTCAATCGGTAAGATAAGGAATTATCCCGATTCTTGGGGGCGAAATCAAAACGATGTCAAGAAAAAATCACGTAGTGATAGTATAAAACGGCGGCGATAGGAAAAATCAAGCAGTGATAGTATAAAGTGTCGGTTACAGAAATTGAATCGTTTCGTTCAGACGAAAGACCAACTTGCTGGAAGAATCATTTTTCAAGCCGTATAAAATTTTCTGCGTATAACAGAAGATTTGTGCATACGGCTTTATTTTTATATTATGGTAAATATAATCAGACTTGTAGATGCAGCGGCTAACAGGGCGAGGGAAGGCTTGCGTGTTGTAGAAGACTATGTACGATTCGTGCTTGACGACGCGTACGCAACGGAGTTGCTTAAAAATTTCCGGCATGATTTGGTTAAGTTGCTGTCTGAAATTCCGCTTGATGATCGAATGGCCGCCCGGGAAACGCAGCAGGATGTCGGTACGACTATTACCGTTGAATCCGAACGGCAACGGGAGGATGCGGCGCAGGTTTTAATTGCTAATTTTAATCGAATTGAAGAATCTCTCCGTTCTTTGGAAGAGTATTGCAAAGTGATATGTCCGTCGATCAGCGGGGCGTTGGAGCAGTTACGGTATCAATCGTACACGCTTCAAAAAATGATTTACAAAATTGTGTGCAGTAGAGAAACGATTCCTGAAAATCCGCAAATAGAATTTGTTCCTTTCCATTCTACCGTGGATTTTACGAAGACAGAGAAGAAAATCGATTTTTTGTGTCTGGTTCGCGGGAGTTTTTCCGATGCTGATTCTTTTTCTGATTCCGAGTTCGTTGAATGGGGACGATCTTATATTCGGGATATTCCCGCCGACAGCCCCATTCGTGTTCTCGTTGCGCATCGATGTGATTTAGCCGCGGCTATGTCTGCCCACGGAGTTTTGCTTGTTCCAACGGATTTGTCTATTCGTTCTGGTCGGGAAATTATGGGAAGCGGCGCGATTATCGGTCAGATAGCAGAAACGCAACGTCAAGTTCAGCAGGCGGTAATCGATGCGGCTGATTTTGTTATCGTTTCTAAAAAACTGTACGAATGTATATCAGATGATTTTTCAACCCCTATAGCGGTTTGCGAAAAGAAGGATTACTTGGAAAATTAAGAATCGGGGTAATTTTACGGGAAGACGCGCCTCCGAGACGGGATTCTCCTCGGTCGCCGTAATTAATAACGGGCAGGCGCGAAGGAGTACACAAGCCCGTAATGAAGGCGCTTGCGCCGTAATTAGGGTTATCAACGTGGTGTTTTTATTCAAAATCGGCGTTATTTATGGCAATTTTACGTGAAGCCCCGGAGGATCGCGTATGGAGCGCGTGGAGCTTGCTCCCGCTTTCATAAAGTGAGCTTGCTCCTGTCCCCAACCCCATAGCGTCTGGGGCGTTCTGGTACCGACTTTCCCCCTCATAACCTTGGACTTCAGTCAGGGATTGTACTAATACTCACCTTATTTCTCCGTCCCAGCCATTGAAGTGGCGGGTTATTGAGGATTTTCTGGTTGTTTTTTCCGTAAAACATCTCAAAATCGGTGCCTTGAATAAAATTATCCCCCCAAATTTATCGATTTCAAAAACTTTTTCGACTATTTTCGACTTTTTTTAAGATTTTGGGATTTTTCGCGTGACATTTTTTGACTTTGGATCCTTATTATTAATAGAGGGAATTGCAATTCCTTTTTTCGATTCCGTAAAAAGATTATAGTCGTCTTTACACGGCAACGAATTTCGAGTATAATATGAAATATCGAAACAGAATAATAAATCCGGAATCCGGTAGTATTAAGTTGCGATGCCGTCCGTCGCCATAACCTTGGATAATCCAACTCCCTGAATCGCCGTTGATTTGTGAGTTTTAGGCTGTCCAACTTTTGACGGGCACGTCACTTCTTTTAATTCAAACAAATATTAAACGAAAAGAATTATACAAATTTTATTTTTATTTGTATAATAACCAGTTGGATAAAGCAGAAGATGTTCTTAACCATATTATTCCGGATACAGAAAATGACACAGAATTATTATTGGGAAAAGCACTGCTTTTATCACGAAAAAATGAACATATAGCGGCTATGCGATTATGTGAAAAAGTGGAAAATGTCTATTGTCGTTTTAGTGCTGCGATTTTGGTAGAAGTGCTTGTCAGAATGGGAAAACTAGAAGAGGCTAAGTATGTATTAACCCAATTTCAAGAACAATCAATTAATGAGCGATTTTCTGAAGATTTATTATTCGGCTATATGGAACAAAAGCAAAAAGAGATCGAATCATTTCAAAAGAATACAGCCAAAGAGAATAATAATTTTCAGGTAAGTCCTATTAATTGGGGAATTCCGATTTTTGACGAACATAAAATTGAACTGATAATTCCGTGTCTGAGTGAGAAATATATTTTTGAATAAATAATATTGATTAGCCCCCTTTAACGCATATTATGTACGAACGTATATATTAGAATCAAGGAGACTGAATCATAAAACAAAAGGCGAAAATTTACCAGCACTGTCCAGATCAAGAAAACGAAGAAAGGGAACTTTCCCTTGATTTAGTGATTTTCGACTGTCCGAAATTTGGCGGGCACGCCAATTGAAACGGCGGCGGAGGGGAAAATCACGTAGTTTCAGTAACAAATCCCCCTAATTTCGCAATAAAATTAAGGAAGATAGCCGTATTGCAAAAAATCGTCCCTCCCCCCCTTGAGTTTTCGCTAAAATAAGATACAATCCGTTCTATAAAATTTGGAACAGGTGATTATCCATCGGTTTCATACGCCTCCTTAGCTCAGTTGGTAGAGCAGTTGACTCTTAATCAACGGGTCACAGGTTCGAGCCCTGCAGGAGGTAAAAGCCCTGTTTGCAAGCAATTGCAAGCAGGGTATTTTTTTGTAAATATCCCGCAATTTCTAGGCTCAAACGTTTCTTTCTGTTTTTCCTTGCAATTTGTTACAACCGCCTGCGTGGGGGAATTTGTATGGGAATTTGTGCCCGAATTTGTGCCCGAATTTGTGCCCGAATTTGTGCCCGAATTAGGGGGAATTTGTGGGTGAAAAATAGGGGGAATTTTAGGGGTAGATTAGGGAAAATTTGCGGAGAATAAAATCCCTCCCTATTTGTACCCTCCCAAATTCGTACCGTCCAAGGTAGTATTACCGGTTCCACTTGACATTTCCCGGCAATACTGGTATATTCCAATCGATTCATTTTCGCCCTAATCAGTAAATCAAGGATTTATCCCATGACTACTTGATTTTTCCTATCGACGCCGTTTTGATTTCGCTACAGTACGAGTAAAACTTCCCGTTTTACCGATTCAGGTGAAATGAAATGGCTGTTTTACGATAATAATTCGGAAAATTTCAAGTGGAATCCGTATAATTCCAATATATGAGGACGGAATAAAAACCACGTTGATGGAAATAATCACGTAGTTATAGTAAAATTTTGATTTTATGGAAAACAACGCCTATCTATCGGGTTCTATCGGAGGCGTGATGATTCGCACGGCATTTTCAATGCTGGCAGGAACCATCGCGCTGTCGGGATATAATATTGCCGATACCTACTTTGTTGCCCAAATGGGGGTCGAGCCGCTGGCGGCGATGGGCTTTACTTTTCCTATAATCATGATTATGGATAGCATCTTTTTCGGTATCAGTGCAGGCGTTATGACGACCGTTGCGCAGGCGTTGGGTGCCGGGAAAAAGAAAAAAGCCTCCTTGCTGATTATTTCAGGCTTGATTCTTACCGCTGTGACGGCGTTGCTTACCGGCTTGATTGGCTGGCTTACCATCGATGTTTTGTTTTCTCATTTGGGAGCGCAAGGAGAAACGCTCGTTTTAGTGCGACAGTACATGACAGTGATGTACCTGTTTTCCGTTGTAATGGCGTTGGTTTGCGTTACCAATGATTTGCTGATTGCCTGCGGCTCTGCCCGAAGTGCCAGTTTTCTGATGTGTATCTCGCTGATAATCAATATTATATTAGACCCGTTATTTATTTTCGAATGGGGATTTTTCCCCGGTTGGGGCATTACGGGAGCTGCCTGGGCCTCAATTATTTCTCAGCTGCTGGCAACGTTAGCTTCGCTATGGATACTGGGCGTTCGACATAAACTGCTTTCCGTCCCGATAAAACAATGGCGATTGATACGTAATGCGTGGAAGAAGATTGTTCATTTGTCCCTCCCTGTTATTATCGGCATGGAGTTGATTCCCTTGGGGACAGCGGCGGTTGTGAAAGCGACTTCAACCTTTGGAGACCCTGCCGTTGCAGCCAGCGCGGCGGCGGGACGGTTAGAAATGGCCGCTTTTTTCTTTCCGATGGCGTTGGGAGTTGTACTGATGCCTATGGTAGCTCAAAATTTTGGGGCGAAATTATATCAAAGAATCAGACAATGCCGTCGATTTGCGATGAGATTTGCGCTGGTCTATTTATTGAGTATCAGCATCCTTTTTTCCCTGTTTGCGCCGTGGCTATCCAGCTTTTTTTCCGACGATGCGCAGGTTCTCCGTATTATGACCTTGTATTTGCGAATTGTATCGTGGGGATTTTGCGCTATAGAAATACATCGATACGGAACGTTTTTCTTTGTGGGCTGCAATCACGCTAAATCAGCGGCGATGTTCACTATTTTTCGGGTAATTTTCTGCCTGATTCCTTTTACACTTATTGCCATGTACGTTGGCTGGTTACCCGGTATTTTTATCGCTCGACTTTCAGCCGATGTTTTATCGGGTATCGTAGCGTGGGCGGCGGCTAAATACATGACTGATAAACTAGCTAATTGTGAATAATATACTGAAATTCACCTGAAGTTTTTCTGGCTTGGATGACCAGAAATAGCCTGTTTATTTCTACCGACAATCATGGCGGTAAACCGCTATGTTCTGTAAAACTCCGCGGACCGTAAAAAGTCCGCTTTTTTTACCTATCAGAGATTTTCTTAATTTCCCAGCTTTCTATGGCATATATATTCCTGTTACTTTAGATTTCATTCGCAAGTCTTTATGATGCGAAGAATTTTTGGAAAAAAGGAGGAAAATATCAAGAACCGGGCTTGATTAATATCTTACGCCCGTATAAACTGATTTTAGTCGGTTTATTATTAACTTTATCGAAAACATATAGTTCGATTAAATGAGGCAGCCGTAACAGAAGACTGCCGGGAGATTTGAAGATGCTTGAATTAGCTAATGGATACACGGTGAATATTGCAAAAGCGAATTATGACTCTGTGAAACGCTGTATGGGAATTAGACCCAGTGAGGATATGTTATTGAAAGCAGGAGCCACATTCGTCGGAGCAAAACGAGATTGGAATGAAAACTACGAAATTGTTTATCCTCGTAGTCCAGATCCCCTTTTCGTTTATGACCGACAGTGTAGTCACGTTGACGAAAATATAGTTCGCGAGCTAATGCTTGCTTATGGCTTTTATGGCAATTTTCCTATGTATGAGTTACCCCCTATCGC
>CAYZMZ010000198.1:0-6557 GCA_964479655.1 uncultured Planctomycetaceae bacterium | reverse complement strand
TGTCGTTCCAGAGCAATCGGAACAAGCAGAGCAGGGGGCGCAGGGAACGGCGAATCAAACGAATCAAGCAAATCAAGCAACGGCGAATCAAGCAACGCAGGGAACGGCGAATCAAGCGAATCAAACGGCGCAGGGAACGGCAAATCAAGCGAATCAAACGGCGCAGGGAACTTCGGATTCCAAGAATCAGGGAATTTCCAATCCCGATTCGGCGAGTAAGTCGGAATCCGGTTCGGTACCTGGTACTCCGTCCGTTTCTCTATCCAATCAAACAAACGGTGAACAAGCGCAATGAATATTCGGATAGCAACCAGAGAAAGCGAGTTGGCAAAATGGCAAGCTGATTGGGTAGCTGGTCAGCTTAGACAGCGCGGCTTTTCCGCTGAAATGGTGTATGTAACAACACATGGCGATATTCATCAAACCGGACCGGTAGAAACCATCGGAACGCAGGGCGTTTTTACCAAAGAAGTACAACGGGCGGTGCTGGAAAATCGGGCGGATATAGCCGTTCATAGCTTAAAAGATTTACCGACTATTCCTACCGAGGGATTGATTTTGGCGGCAGTTCCGGATCGCGCTCCAGTATCAGACTGTCTGGTTAGCAATCGGTTTACTAATCTGGCGGAAATTCCGGCCGGAACGGTTATCGGAACGGGTTCTTTGCGGCGGAAATCTCAATTATTAGCCCTCAATTCGGGCTGGATTATCGAACCAATTCGGGGTAATTTACAAACCCGGCTTCGCAAGCTGGACAATTCAGACCCGTTCCAAGCGATTATTTTAGCCGAAGCAGGATTGAAAAGAATGGGCTATTCCGACAGAATCGCTCAGATTATACCGATAAATCAGATTATGCCGGCGGTTAGTCAAGGGGCGTTGGGATTGGAATGTCGAAAAGACGATTTTCAAACTCAAAATATTTTGTCTTCACTGAACAACAATACAGTTCAGGCTTGCGTAATTGCGGAGCGGGCGATGTTAAAAACGCTTCAAGGCGGCTGCTTGGCTCCGGTTGGGTGCGTATCTAAAATCGAGGGAAATAATCTGATTTTAACGGGGCGAGTGATTGCTGTTGACGGTCGAGAAACGCTCCAACAGACCTGTTCAGGGACGATTGCCAATCCAGAAGAACTAGGTATTTGTACAGCAGAAAAATTACTAGCGTTAGGAGCCGATAATTTGATCGGCGAAGCCAGAAACGTGTAAGAAATCGAATTTGATTCAGTGGTTTTCTGTTGACCGGCAGGTTCCATCGGATGTATTTTATACGAAGACTGCTTGCTTTTTCCTCTGGACGTCGTTTTGATTTCGTCCGACCAGAATCAAACACCCCCTTTATTTTATCGATTGGGGCAAAATGAAACGGTTGCGGTTATTATGCAAGCCGGAAAAATCAAGTGGAGCCAGTATGTAACGTGCCTTGTTTTAGTTGCGATCCACCGGATCAACGCAGAACGGTTCTGTAAGCCGATTTTACGTCGATGCAGTGGATCGCGCTCCTGTTTAACAATATGAACAAATGTTCTGCTCTGTTAAACTGAAAAAACAGAACTCAACGTTATTCAATTTGTCCGCCCCATAAACCGTGGAGATTGCAGTAGGCATAAACCATCGGTTTTTTACCGCTTTGACAGGCGTCGGGAGGACAAGCAAACAACGCTTCCGGCGCATCGCCCGGTTTAAGATACTTCCGCTGAACGCGGGTATCGGAATGAACCTCAATCCATTCTATATGGTGTTCATCTGTCATGGGGTGAGGAATCGAACCGACTGTAACTTTTACTACGTTTCCTTCTCTGGTAAACACGGGTACGTGTTTTTCAACGGAGGCATCGGTAGAGTTGGCCGATAATTTTTCCATGGGTTTGCCGCAGCAAATTAACGTTCCTCCAGCCGAATGGAGTACTTCTACAATGTTGCCGCAAAGGGGGCAACGATAGACCTCAAACTGTTTTGTCATGATACATTCCTTTTCAAAAAGAGAATATCCAAATACTATAATTACTGCGCGGTTGAGATAATTTCAAACGGCGTCAATTCAGTTCGTATTTCCGTTTATTTTAGTTTGAAAATCCCCAATTCATTTTGTCCAATCCAATAGGCAAGGTCCAATAGGATGAGGAAATTTCACGCTTTTATAAACGAAAGGAAATTCATCGACGCGATACTATACGGATTCCACTTGATTTTTTCCGGTTTGCATAACAAACCGCAGTCGTTCCATTTTGCCCCCATCAATAAAACAAGGAGTTGTTTGATTCTGGTCGGACGAAATCAAAACGACGGCAAGAAGAAAAATCACGCAGTCATAGTATAAAACCAATCATCAAAACTACACAGCATTAAAATTTATAAAAAGTGAAGCGCGAACGGTCCCCGCTTCTCGGTTCATTGTACCAAATACTTGAGTAAAAGTCAATTGTTCGGTATAAAATAATTTTATTTTTTCAGACAAGGGCGGAAAAGTCTTTTTAATCGATACAACCGATATACATTAATGTTAAATTTGGTAAATCACAAAGAAATTTCCTATAAAAAAGTTGCCCAATCCAGTTTATCGTGTATACTCTATGTAACCAATTTAATTTACTACGTGCATGAGTAGCGAATTATTTGGAATATCCACAGAACATCTAAATAGCAAGGAAGAGAAATTATGGATAAAGTCGTTACCGCCTCAATAAAAAGTCCGTTACTGCCATCGCAGTCTCGACTTTTGCGGGAACGCGGCGCCGTGAAGCAATCCGGTTTTGATATTCAGAATCAAAACGCTTCATCTGCATACGTCCAATCCGCTAATTTCATCAATGCAGGCTATAAACGTAATTCAATGCAATCCGAAAGTACATTTTCCTCTCAAAAACGAAATATCCGATTCGTTTTGGAAAACACCGATTCCAGCTGTAAACCGTGTCAGCTTCGGTATAAAACGGAATCCTGCGAAATACGCGATGATTATTTTGATTTCCGACAAAATAGCATAATAGCCGATCTCTGTTTTTCTCAAGTAATATCCGAATCATACTTGCCAAACAGTAAACCCATTGATTCCCTTTGTCTGCTTGGGGTTCTGTCTATCAATTCCCTATATTCATCCAAGCAATTACAAAACATTCAGATTATATCTGAATTTCAGAGGAGTTATAACCGTGAACAATCCAACTTGCGAACAGGAGCGTCCAGCGACCACGCGGCGGCGTCAAATCGACCCGACAACGTGCGAACGAGACTACTCACAAGATGAGGTCGAATTTATGCGAGCAATGGACAACTATAAACGATCGTCCGGCAGAATGTTTCCTACTTGCAGTGAAATACTGGAAGTCGTGCGTAGCCTAGGCTACGTTAAACCGCACCGATTTTAATTTCGTTGATTTATACTATGAACACCTGATTTTTCCTATAAACGCCGTTGAGATTTCCCCCTAACCAGAGCATATTCTCTGTTTTACCATTTAGGGCGAAATAAAATGGCGGGAATAGAACCCGTATAAACCGAAAATTGTCAAGTAAAACAGTTTATTTCAACCGCAAACCGCTCATACCAGAAAACGAATCCGCATAAATGAGGTAAAATAATCGTATTATGCGGATTCGTTTGTTTCTTGATGTTCTTCTGGTATTTTTCTTCAATTCTACCGATATTCAGGACAAGCGTTCCTGTATTCGCTCCATTAATTTCCCCTAAATTTCGGATTTTATGGCGAATAGTAAAAAAATTTTTTTCAAATACTTGCTTTCCCTGTATTTATAAGGTATAATAGAAGCGTACTTGGCATTATGCGAACAGAAATTCCGTTGAACCAACTTGGTCAGCTTATCGAAGGTCGTTGCGGTGATCCTCGCAGCCTGCTGGGTGCCCACGCTTCTAAACAGGCAGACGGACCTATATATATTAGGGCTTGGCTGCCTAACGTTCGGCAAGCCTGGGCGATAGATTCCTCCAACCGGGTGCTCGCGTCATTACGTCGAATACATCCAGCTGGACTGTTTGAAGGGGTTTGTCCCCATTTTTCATTAAATTCCTTAAACGATCCATCAATCGGTACAATCTACCGATTTCGTGTTATCGATCAGAAAGGCAAGTCCATGACAACCGAAGACCCTTATCAATTTCCTTCCCTTTTGACAGATTACGATCGTTACTTACTTGGAGAAGGTCAGCATTGGCAATCGTACGATAAACTTGGGGCTCAGGTTTGTACCAACAAGGGCGTTAAAGGCGTTAATTTTCTGGTTTGGGCACCCAACGCCAGAGCCGTCAGCGTTATCGGCGATTTCAATAATTGGAATCATAGCACGCACCCCATGCAAAACGTGGGCTATTCCGGATACTGGGAAATCTTTATTCCTGGCATTGGTGTCGGAGCCTTGTACAAATACGACATCAATCAAAATGGAACGTGGGTAGAAAAATTCGATCCCCATGCCTTTGCAAGCGAATGCCCGCCTCATAACGCGTCCAAAGTAAGCGATTTATCCCGCTACCAATGGAACGATGAAAAATGGATTAAACAACGAGGTTCATGGGACTGGCTTCATAAGCCGCTTTCGATCTACGAATGTCATTTAGGTTCGTTCAAAAAGCCTGATACCGACGGGCTTAATCCTGAAACCGGAACTCCATGGTTAAATTATCGTCAAATTGCGGACTGTTTAATTCCTCATGTAAAAAAGATGGGGTACACCCATATAGAAATTTTACCGGTTGCCGAACACCCGCTCAGTGCCTCGTGGGGTTATCAAATTGTCGGATATTTTTGTCCAACAGCTCGATATGGTTCTCCTTCCGATTTGATGTACTTGATAGACCAATGCCATCAAAACGGAATCGGAATTATCATGGATTGGGTTCCCGCTCATTTTCCCAAAGATAGTTACGGACTGGCTCGTTTTGACGGAACGGCTTTGTATGAACATCAAGATCCGCGTCAGGGGGAACATCGGGATTGGGGAACCTATATATTCAACTACAGCCGCCATGAAGTCCGGAATTTTTTGGTCTCCAACGCGTTATTTTGGCTGGATAAATACCATATAGACGGTTTGCGGGTAGACGCGGTTGCCTCCATGCTTTATTTGGACTATAGCCGCAAAGAGGGCGATTGGGTTCCCAACGAATTTGGCGGACGCGAAAATCTGGCGGCCGTTAATTTCCTGAAAACCATGAACGAACAGGTGGGAATTCAATTCCCCGGCGTGCTGACTATCGCGGAAGAATCAACCGCCTGGCCGGGAGTAAGCCGTCCGACTTACGTCGGTGGTTTGGGATTCTCTCTAAAATGGAATATGGGCTGGATGAACGATACGCTCAGCTATTTTCATAGAGATCCCGTTTATCGAAAATTCCATCAAAATAGCCTGACGTTTAGTTTGATGTATGCGTTCAGTGAAAATTTTGTTCTCCCGATTTCTCATGACGAAGTTGTTCACTGCAAAGGGTCACTGATTAACCAAATGCCGGGCGATATGTGGCAGAAATACGCGAACTTACGTTTATTAATGTCGTACATGTGGGTTCATCCGGGTAAAAAATTATTGTTCATGGGATCCGAACTGGGTCAGTGGGACGAATGGAATTTCGATGGACAATTACCATGGCATTTACTCGAATACGATTCTCCCCAGGGATTGGTTAAAATCCTCGGCGATTTAAACAGACTGTACAAAACCGAACCTGCTTTGCATGAGTTGGATTTTGAATGGCAGGGTTTCGAGTGGATCGACTGCAACAACTCCGAATCCAGTACGCTGTCTTTTTTGCGTAAATCCAAATCCGGCGATTTTATCGTGTGCGTTGCGAACTTCACACCTGTTGTCCGAAGTGATTTCTGGGTTGGCGTTCCGAAAACCGGAACGTACGAAGTTATTTTCAATTCCGATTCGTCGTATTATGCCGGCTCCAACGTGGGGCAGCCTTATGTTCTCGCGCAGGCGGTTGAATGTCAAGGGAAGCCCGCTTCCATTCGGGTAACTTTACCTCCGCTGGCTTTGGTTATGTTCAAGCTGAAAAAATCGACAGAGGGTAAATCGGCTCAACCGCAAATTGTAGATGTGGTTGCGATGGGAACGAAAACTTCCGATAAAAAGAAGAAATAAACCCGATTCCGCTTGATACCCCCTGATATAACGTATACAAAAGTAAATATACTTTGGAATGCGCTCAGCTTGCGCCGTAATTAGGGTTATCAGAGTACCGTCTGGTATTCAAAATCGGCATTATTTTAGGTCATTTTACGGGAAGACACGAAGACACGAAGTTCACGAAGAAGAATTATAAGGATAGGTTTTGGATACCGTAATGAACTGATGTATAACTGGAGCGCGGGCGGGAGCGTTCTCGTTGAATTCCCTGCCTGCCGCCTGACGGTGCGGGCAGGTATTATAGTAGGGATATGTTCAGCTCCGGACTAAAGTCCGGGGTTATGGAGAAGACATTCCCCTCCATAACCCGCCACTGAAGCCGGCGTTCCCAAGAATTTTCGCCGATTTAGAATATCGCTTGACTCCAACCGTATGCAGTTGACCTCAAGGCGGTAGTTCAACAGAACGTT
>CAYZMZ010000197.1:1799-6573 GCA_964479655.1 uncultured Planctomycetaceae bacterium | reverse complement strand
CCGCAGCTTCAGGCGGCGCCCCCGTTACGATTACCGCCGCAGGCGACGATCATCGTTTCCTGAACGTCGAAGGCGATTTGACGCTCAATCTGACGAACGTTGAATTTACCGGCGGAAACAGCGGCACCGACGCTGACGGCGGTGTTTTTCTGGGCGCAAGCGACAAAACGCTGACCATCAACGCCGAGAACGCCAGTTTCACGAATAATACAGCGGCCAACGGCGGCGGAACGCTTCAGGCGAATAATCTCGTTCTGACCGGCTCGTCTAATTTCTCCGGAAACGCAGCCTCCAACGGCGACGGCGGCGCAATCGACATCTGGACGGGGACGATTTCTGGAACTCATACATTCACCAATAACTCGGCTTCACAAGAAGGCGGCGCGATTTGGGCGAAAGACCTCACCCTCTCCGGCGACGATTCCAACATGACCTTTACCGGCAACAAAGCCAACGGCACCGCGAACGACATCTGGATTTCCAATAACAACGAATCCGGCGTCTCCGCCCCTTCACTGACCATCAACGACAACGGAACGTACTCTTTCGGCGGCGGTATCGTCGTCAAAAATAGCGGAACGTTCACCATCAACGATGCGGCAAACGTTACGTTTGAAGCAAACGCGATTAACGAAATCACCGGACTGACGACCATCAACAGCGAAAACGTGACGTTTAATAATTCCAGCAATACGTTCTCCGGCGGTTTGCAAATCGGCGCGGGCGTAAATCAGGCGGTCGGCGGAAACGTTACCGTTGGAAAAACGCTGGGTGTTACGTATGATGCGGAAAACGAAATGATGAGCCAAATCAGCTTTGCCGACGCGACGAGTTTGACTGTAAATCCCGGAACAAACGTCGCGATTTCAGATACAACCGGAACGGCTCTTTCCGCAGAAAATTTCAAAGGAAAACTCGCTGGGACACCCACTGAAACAAAAACGACGACTTTAGTCGTTGGGAATGGCGGAACCGAACTTTCGACCCTCGGCGGAGCTAGCAATTACGAATCGCTTATCTACAAAGTCGGTATCGGCTACGGACTGGACGGAACGAATAATTACGTTCTGCAATCCCAAATTAAAGAGATGGATCCCGCTTTGATAGACGGCAATACTGAGGCAACCCGTCAATTTTACGGCTTGGATGTCTTCGATGCGCAAACCGTAGACGGGGTTCGTCAAAACGTGAACGCCGGTTCACGCGAAGCGGCTGCCTATACGGGGCAGGCGATGGTAAACAAGATTTCATATATGAATCGGATGCTCGTAGATCGTACCCTGCCGAAAAACTGTGTGGTCGATTCCCGACTGAGAGGTCAGAGTTGCAGCTGCTTACAGCGCGATGTCTGGGTTTCCGGCTACGGTTTGGGAGTAAATGTACAACAGTACAATGGCTTTAACGGATACGATTATAACGCCGGCGGTTCCTTGTTAGGAATTGACTGGGCGAACGACTGCGCTCGATTAGGCGTTTATTTCGGCTACGGTCAGACGTCCCTCAATACGTCGGCTTCCTATTTGAACTCGGACGATTATTCCTTCGGCGCAACACTGCGCTGGAACGACGCCTGGGGTTATACGTCTGTTTTAGGCGGCTTCCAGTTCAATAATATCGACGGTTCTCATCGCGATATGTACGGCAGCGTCAGCTCGATGGATTTCAATGCGTGGGAAGGAACAATCTACGCGGAACGTGGACTGTCGTATATAAATAAATTCGGCGGTTTTATCAATCCGTATGCGGCGATTCAGTACGTTTCCTATCGCGGCAACGCATTTAACAGCGGCGATATGGCTTTGGGAACAACGCAGCTGGATTCGTTGCAGTCGATTCTCGGTCTGCGATTATCGAAAGATTTCTGCTGGTCGGGACGAATGTCAAACGTTGCGATGGGCTTCGCCTGGCGGCATGAGTTCCTCGACGCGTCTCAATTCGTCGGAACGGTTGGACAGACGTCGGCTGTAATCTACGGCAACATGGCAGGTCGGGATTTCTTCGAGTTCAATATTGGACTGGGAGTTGATCTGAACGGTCGAGTAAACGTTTCGGGGAATTATTACTTGGACTGCAACCAGTACACCGCCCTAAACGCGGGTATGGGGACGGTCACAGTAAAATTCTAACGTAAAAATTGCAACGGAACCGGGGTATTTACATTTGTATATACCCCGCTCTCGTAAAAGGAACCGTATGAAGTACAGGGAGCTTGCTGTCGTTCCCAACCGCGTAGCGGTTGAATATTCATAGCCGTGCGTGAAACACACGGAAACGCACGACAAAATATACGCCCCAACGCCGTAGGTGTTTCCGATTGGTAGAACGCCGCTAATCTCCCTTCCTTCTGCGATTTTTTCCCCCGCGCAGCCAGCCTTCGGCTGGCTGCGCGGGGGAAAGAACCGCAGAGAAATAAAGTGATTATTCGTACCGCCCCGGACTAAAGTCCGGGGTTATGGAAAAGACCGTCCCTCTATAACTTGACTAACCCATTTTTTCGGCAACCGGCGGTAGCCGAACCGCCTCCCCGGCACGGGGCTTCGTGCCTTCGCGCCTTCCCGTAAAATTGCCATAAATAACGCCGATTTTGAATACAAAACTCCACTCTGATAACCCTAATTACGGCGCAAGCGCCTTCATTACGGGCTTGCGGGCGTCTTCCCGTAAAATTACCCTCTGTAACGCCGCCAACCGTTTTCCCGGCTCGGAACTGTCTTGGTCTTTTTTCCTCATCTCGCGTTGCAAGAATTGTTTTTTCCAGTCCCCCTTGTTCCGATTCGTCTATTGGTATATACTATATAAAAATAGGATTACTATATAGAAAGGTTTGTTTAATATGACAGAATTACCTGAATATCACGTTCCCGAGTTCCTCAACGTATCCGATATCGTAACCACCGATAGCTTGGACTGGGACTATTTCTATCGACAGGGTACGCCGTCTTGGGATACGGGAAAGCCGGAGCCGAGTTTCTTTGAGATGCTGGCCAAACATAAAATCAAGCCGTGCTCGGTTTTGGAAATCGGGTGCGGTTCCGGAGCAGACGCCTGTCTTATTGCTGCGATGAAATACGATGTAACCGCGATAGATGTAGCGTCCATGGCTATCGACCGCGCTCATTTACTTGCAGACAAGTATCATCAACAGTTGCGAATCGTTCACGGCGACGTATTTCCCTTTTCCGAACGCTCTGGAACGTTTGATTTGGTTTACGATATTGGCTTTTACCATTATATTCGGGATCATCAGCTGCGTAAATTTCTGGATTTGCTCTGGCGAATAACCAAAAGCGGCTCGTATTATTACACCTTATGCGCGTCGGCAGAAAACGCGTTACCGGAATTTCAAATCGAAACCACCGCACACGACCCGCTTCCCAAGAAGGCACCGCCTCCTGTTTACGAAGACGAAATCCGCATGGAATTAGGGCGATTGTTTGAATTAATCGATATTCAGCCCGGATATCTTCAATCGCGCGAGAATATAGATTACCCTGCTTGGTCTTGCCTGTTCCGCAGACCGTAAGAAAGCCCGTATTATGAAAGTACCGTGTCGAATTATGGCTCCTGCCGGCAGTCCAGAGGCGTTTCAGGCCGCCTTGGCCGCCGGAGCAGAAGAAATCTATATGGGCGTAGCCGGATACGGGGCAAGGCAATTCGCCGCCAATTTTTCCGTCAATCAGTTCTGTCAAGCCCTCCAGCAGGCTCATTTATACGGAACAAAAATAAATCTGACTTTTAATACTCTTATGACAGACGACGAACGGGAATCGTCTGGAAAATGGCTCAAACAGCTTTATCAAGCGGGATTAGACGCCGTAATCGTTCAGGATTGGGGCGTTGCCCGGTATCTGTTTGATCAATTTCCCGGTTTATCAGTTCATGCGTCTACCCAATTTTCGCTTGCAACGCCGAGCGAATGTATTTTTATGGCTCAACAGGGGTTTTCCCGTCTGGTTTTAGCCCGGGAACTGTCTATAGAAGAAATCAAAGCGATTCGTACTGCATTAAACAACGCAGGATTTCAGGCTGTCGAATTAGAGGTTTTTGCTTCCGGGGCCTTATGTTTGGCCTGTTCAGGAAAATGCTATCTGTCTAGTTTTTTAGGAGGAAGAAGCGGAAATCGCGGTTCGTGCGCTCAGCCCTGTCGATTACCGTATCGAAAAATCGACCTGCAATCTCCGTCTGACAGCCGAAAAAATTCGTTGTCAGAAGTCAAACCGCGCTTTTATTTATCCCTGAAAGATCAATGGCAGGAATCGGACGACGTTGATAAATTAGCGGCAGCCGGAGTCGATGTCATTAAGCTGGAAGGACGCATGAAATCTCCGGCTTACGTTTATCAGGCTGTCGAATACTATCGAATGTTATTAGATGGAAAGCGGCCGTATAATAATATAGATAAAACATTTAATCGCGGATACGATAAAGGGTATTTATATCAACACGATCCCGCTATTCTCAATCTCGATTTCAGTGCCAACTGGGGCGTACCGCTGGGTAAGGTTAAAGACGGTTACATTCGCCTGGATCACGCCGTTCGCAACGGAGATGGAATTGTCTATTTAGACGCTCAATTACAGAAACTGGACGGCGGAAACGTAAGCCGAATCCGGGAATTTCCCGTCGGTAATATTGCGGCAGAATCGACCGCCGGAACGCTGGTCGAATTTGATATTCCCGTTCCAGCCGAGGCGAAATTCGTGTGGCGAACTTACGACTTCCGCCTTCAAAAAGCGGTGCAAAAGGCGATTGAACAAAAAAAGAGATACGTACC
>CAYZMZ010000197.1:0-1789 GCA_964479655.1 uncultured Planctomycetaceae bacterium | reverse complement strand
TTCAGACGGCAGTAATTCCGTAACCGTTAAATCCGAGGTTAATTTAGAACCGTCCGTTCGTCATCCGGCAAGCGAAGAGAGCTTAAAAACCGACTTGGACAAATTTGGTAAAAGTCCGTTTATCCTGAACAAATGTATTGTAAATACAGACGGTAATTCCTTCGTTCCGGTTTCGGTATTAAACAAACTCCGGCAGCAGGCGGTAGACCAGCTGTCATCCGTGAGAATACAATCCCAATACCGTAAAGCGGTTAATTTATCCAACTGGACGGCTCCGGTATGCGGACTTAAAACAACGTCTGGTATCCGATTTGCCGCCTGCGTTGAAAACGAGCAGCAAGCACAGCGTTGCCGCGAAAAAGGGGTTATCGTCTATCAATCGCAAGCTCCGGTAACCTTTCCTGCCGATACGGTTGTTCAAACGGAAAATTGTTTAGCGGGGTCTTTGGATCAGGCGATTCAATTTCAACAGGCGGAAATCCCGTTTGCCCTGGATTGGTCTGCCAACGTAACCAACGTTCGATGTTTGAAACAGATAGAACAAATGTTCCCTTTTATGAAAACCTGCTATATTTCCCCTGAAATACTTACCGGCGCGGTTTTATCCGGCGGAACAGCCGATTCTTATTCGGTAATAGAATCGTTGGTAAAATCGGCGACGGCGGAGTTAGGCGTGGTAATTTGGGGCAATCCCCGCTTAATGTTTACTCGTAAAACGCTTTTTGAACAACCAAGTTGCGATTTGCTTACACCGGACGAAAAACGGCTGCGAATCCGCAAAAATACGAACGCGCAGTCCGGTTCGTCCGTATATGAAGTCAGACAAATTGACTATTTAAACGTAATCGATAAACTCAAACAGACGGGACTAACGGAGTTCCGGTTTGATTTTGTCTGGCTGCAGCCGGAAGAAATATCAGAAATTTTATCGTTGTTAGGATAGCAAACATGAACAAAACCTACATAGAATCAACTATCGTCGAAAATACTAAAGTCGCCGAAAACACGTATAAAATGCGGTTGATGTGCCCGGAACTGGCTCAGATGTTTCAACCCGGTCAGTTTTGCATGATTCGTTTACCGGGTATTCACGACCCGTTATTGGGGCGTCCGCTGGCAATTTACGATTTATGGCTTGATTCACGCGGTAATTTAGGAGGAATAGATGTAATGTATCTGGTTGTCGGCAAGGCGACGGAGCTATTTAGTCATCTGCTTGCCGGACAGACGATAGAAGTATGGGGACCGCTGGGAAACGGGTTTTCTTTGGCAAACAAGGCGAAACACTTGGTTCTGCTGGCAGGAGGAATCGGACAAACTCCTATGCTGACTTTGGCAAAACAGGCGATCGGACGCGTTCAATACAACGAAATTCCGTTTATTCGCCGCGATAAAGTGACGCTTTGCTACGGAGCCAAGTCGCGCTATGCGTTTGCTGGACTTCAAGATTTCAACAATCTGGGAATTGAAATGTGCCTCCACACGGTCGTGCAGGATTTTGGTATTTGCTTTTAAAGTTTCAGAAATCATTAAGGTTTTTTAAAGGTCAAAATAAAGGTCGCTCCTTCATTTTCTTTACTTTCATAGGTAATATTCCCGCCCAGACGTTTCATAATTCGGTATACAATGGAAAGACCTACGCCATTCCCTTCAAAGGATTTGGCATTGTCCATCCGGTTGAAGATCTTGAACATATGGGCCTGCGCTGATTCGGGAATTCCGATTCCGTTATCTTTTACTGTGTAAATTACATAGTCGCCTTCTACTTTCCCATTGATTTCCACTTTTG
>CAYZMZ010000196.1:0-6592 GCA_964479655.1 uncultured Planctomycetaceae bacterium | reverse complement strand
GGTTTCGCTTGAAAATTGCCGTTTTAATTCTTTTCCTGCCCTCAGATAAGTCCCGCTAGTCGAATTTTAAAGTTCTTTAACAATAAAGACAGATAATATATTTGTCTTGGTGGCGGTATGGAGAATCAGAATTCTTGTATTTTTCGGAATATTTCTAAAAATCGTTACATTTTATTGAAGAAGGACTGCTTGAGCGTCGATAAAGTAGGATAGTTACATTTAATTACAAGTGCATTTTCTCACGGAGGAGAATCAGATTATGCGCAACATAGTCCTGTTATTAGTTTTAAGTTTTGTTTTGGTGAGTTCGTCGGGTTGTATTATTCCGGCGTATAGCGGAGACCCCAATCAGAGAACGGTTGAATTACTCAATACGTCCGAAAACTTACGTTTGGTTCGCGATGAATGGCAGCGATTCTGGCTGTTGGATCAGCCCAGCCACGCTACGCCTGTTCGTACACACGGCGGTATTCTGTAATAAATGGATTTGTTACAGAATCGTTTAAAATTATCAAGTACGGCACCTTTACAGAATCGTTGCGGAGTTAAATTGACGGAAAAAATACCCATGGAAGGGAAACCGTCTTTTTCGTTTTCGCGGATAGATTCCCTGAACGTATAAGGTGTTCGGACGGGATAATTGTGTCATAAAAAACAATTCAGATTGAGTTCTGTTAAGTTAGAACCGTTTCCCGCACCTCCTCTGCGGGTTTTTTTATGGATAGTCCATCTTGACAACAAACTTGTTTTCCGTATAATAGCGTTTAATAGTCGTATTTCCTGATTTTCAGGGGCGTAGCTCAACGGTTAGAGCAGGGGACTCATAATCCCTTGGTTGGGGGTTCGAATCCCTCCGCCCCTATTCTGAAGAAATATTAGGTGCAGGAAAGCGGACGTCTTCTAATTTCTATAATCGCTATTGATTAATTTCCCGGATCGTGATATATTCTATATATATGTTCTATAATTATCCTGATTACCCTATAGTTTTTTTCCTGATATCGTTTTATGAACCGATTCCTTGTCAGAATCCTGATTTGTACGTGCTTAATCCTGATAAACAGCTTGTCGGAAGGACAAGTTCAAGAGGGATTTCCGTATACGGCAGCCGTTGCTGTACCCAACGCCGTCGCGCGTAGCGGGCCAGGAAATACGTATTATTCCACGCAAAAAATGGTACAGGGCGATTCTGTCGAGGTCTACTGCGAATTGCCGACCGGCTGGGCTGCGATTCGTCCGCCTGCTGGAAGCTATTCCTGGGTGCGCGGAAAGTTTTTGGAAACCCTGCCTGACGGTACCGGAAAGATCAATTCCGATAATACCGCCAGCGGCGTGGGAAGTTCCCTGGAAGACAAGCGCGATGTGGTTCAGGTTCGGATGAGAAAAGGCGAATCGGTTGAAGTGTTGCAAAAATCCAGTTCCGGCTCCGAAGTCTGGTATAAAATCTCTCCGCCGTCGGGTGAATTTAGATGGATTTCGTTAAACGATATTATCGCCGATAATCCACTCCGTCGAACGGCGGCGCAAAATCAGCGGGACAAAGCCTTGCCTCCTCCGCCGGGAACGACGGCTTTTCAGCCCCAGCCGGGGGAAAATGCCAACGACGCATTTTATCGCGAGTTAAATGAACTGGAACAAGGCTGGCAAAATATTCTCAAAACCGACCCTAAAAATTGGCATACGCAACAGCTCCTCCAGCGCGCAAAAGCACTCAAACAGCGTGCGGATACCAAAGATAAATTTGAACGGGTGGATATTCTTGTTTCCCGTTTGGAAAAGGCGAACGATATTGCCCTCGCCAGCGGCGCGGCGGCGGTAATATCTGTCAATCCGCCGGCGAGTTATAATCTGCCTGATAACAACGGGAACAATAATCCCGCCTCTAATTTTGACGTTCGTCCGCCGGCAACGACCAATCAGGTTGATATAGACAATCTGAATCAGGCGGCGACGCTGGAAAAGAATCTGCGGCTGGATGGCGTTGGATTGCTTTCCCCGTTACCGATCAGTTCGGTAGATAATCTGCCGATTCGATGGGCGTTGTTAGACGCTTCCGGACAGGTTCGATTTTATATTTCTCCCTCTTTAGGCGTTCATTTTAAGGGATTGGAAGGGCGCGTAGTCGGCGTAGTCGGTTCCCGCGAATACCTGCCCAACAACGACAAGCATATACATATAACCGTCAGGATGATTAAACCAATATGAAAATATTTACCATAATTCCCGCCCGCTACGCCTCGACTCGCCTGCCGCGAAAAATGCTGCTGAACGAAACCGGAAAACCGTTAATTGTACATACGTACATGTCTGCGGCAAAGGCTAAAATTCCCGACGGCGTTTGCGTGGCTACGGATAACATAGAGATTTTTAACGCAGTGCAATCGCACGGCGGAAACGTTTTGATGACCAGTGTCGATTGCGCCAGCGGTACCGACCGGCTGGCGGAAGTCGCGCGAAAAATGACGGACGTCGATATTTTTATCAACGTACAGGGCGACGAACCTGATATGAATCCGGATACAATCGACGCCTGCGCTCAAATATTGATCGATAATCCCTCTGCTGTTATGTCTACTATGGCAATCCCCATCCGGCAGAAGACGAAGTTGTCCGATCCGAATTGCGTTAAAGTCGTTTTTGACAATTCCGGCAAGGCGTTGTATTTCAGCCGCGCTCCCATTCCGTTTGCCAGAACGTGGGATGATTCTTTGCTGGAATCCGTCCCTCCGTTATTCTGGCAGCACTTGGGAATTTACGCCTATCGACGAGATTTCTTACTGCAATTGGGAACGATGCCGACTTGCCCGCTGGAGCAAACTGAAAAGCTCGAACAGCTGCGCGTTCTCAACGCCGGTTATACGATTATGGTCGGTCAGGCGTCGGGAAGCGCGATTGGAATCGATACGCTGGAAGACTACCGCGCCTTTGTCGAGTCTGTAAAATAAGGTATCCGTAAAATAGAACGCCCGTAATAAAAGAACGTTCTTAAAATAGACGGAAAATACGAGTAGGAGGGGTATTTATATTTACCGTGAATAAAAATATCTGAATGTACAAAAAATACCCCACGGTAATGCCGTGGGGTATAAATCTGAACTCGCCGGGATGAATATACCGGTTCCACTTGAAATTTTCCGGCTTGTAATACTACAAACCAGCCGTTTCATTTCGTTTTAAGCCGTAAAACAGGGCGTTTTATTCCTTCGGAAGCGAAATCAAAACGGCGTTGTCTGAAAAACAAGTAGTTATAATATAATCAGCGGTTATTGATTTTGCGAATCGGAAGAATCGGTCGTCGGCGCTTTGTACCCAGCCTTGTTTTGAGCTGTTTGCGTTGCGTACTGCGCTAAATTGGCAGCGGCTTGTAATTGAGCGGGGGTATGAGCGGGGGAAATTCGTCCGGTCGCGCTTTTCCAGGTTTCTTTCGCCAAGTCATCGGTAGTTAAGTCGTTATTGAGCATCCAGGTCGCCATTTGAATGGTTTCGTGGTCTGCAACGCCTTTTTTACCCATAAGAGAACCGAGTTCTATAACCGCAGGACGGTCGGTAACTTGTTCAATCGGCTTAAGTTGGTATTCTGTTTTAGGAGTCGGGTCTTTTTTCCCGTGATCCAGACAGACAGAAACAACATCGCGACGAATGACTTTTTCAGGGGGAAGCATGAAAGCACCGCCTCCTCCGCCTCCACCGCCGCCACCCTGACCCAAGTTATCCATCATGGACTGAAGTCCGCCGTCATTATTCCCGTTTCCTCCTCCGCCGATCTGGGCTAAAACCGGTACGGCTCCGACAACTTCCGGTAAAATTACATTGAGCGGTTTATCGGTTTTATTTTCAATGGAAACCGTTGCAGCTTTACGATTTTTGAAAACGATTTTAGCGTCTATTTTACCGTCCTGCATTCCCTGAAATAACTCTACCGACTCCGCTGCGTTTTTAGCCGCCTTGGGTGCTGCTCCAAATAAATTTGAGCAGCTCAACGGCAAACAACCCAAAATCAGCGCGGCAAATAAACCGCCTGCCAGAAATGGGCGTAGCAATCGACTTGAATACGTCATATTAATTTCTCCGATTAACAAATTACCTCTGCCGAAAAGGGGGGCATACGATTCCCCGTCCCAGCTTTTTTGAACCAAAATAATACCAAAAAACGCTCTATCAGGACGATAAAAAACGCTTTTTGCTAATCTTTTTCTCTGACTTGAAAACCTTATACCACAACTACGTGATTTTTTCTTCTTGACGTCGTTTTGATTTCGTCCTCCAGAATCAAACAACCCTTTGCTTGATCGATGGGGGCGAAACGGAAACGACTAAGATTTGTTATACAAACCGGAAAAAGTCAAGTGGAATTAGTATAAAACCGAAACTCTGTATGCGAGGGCATAATTCCCCCGCATTTTCCTTTATTCATTATAATACTAATTCAAGAAAAAAGGAAGTAATTTCTCTGTTTTTCCTCAAAAAAAACAAAAAATTAGCGCGAACAGGGATTTTGTAGCAGTTATTCGTGTTTTACGGGAATCGCTTTTTTGCCTGCTTTGTTTGAAACTATCAGCGCATTCGGTTATTTTTCGGTGGTTTGAACGGGTTTGGTTTTGACTTTTTCGGTTACAAATTGAGCTAACGCAGCGGCGGTTTTAAGCTGAGCGCGTGAATAGGCGGGGGATTTTTTCCCGGTCGCGCTTTTCCAGGTGTCTTCACCTAACTGCTGAGGGGTCATATTGTTGTTGATCATCCAGACGGCCATTTGGATAATTTCGTGATCCGCAAATTCCTTCAAGGTCATTAATCGTCCTAATTCGATAACCTCCGGCTTCGCGGTTAATTCTCCAATCGGCTTAATTTGGTAGTCCGTTTTAGGATTGGGGTCCTTCTTGCCATGCTCCAAACAAACGGCGATAGCGTCTTCCCGAACGACTTTTTCGGGCGGAATCATAAAATTCCGTTGACCCAACGCGCCCATCATATCCTGCAAGCCGCCTTCATTATTGTTGTTGTCTTTCTGTCCCAGTTGAGCTAAAATGGGAGAGGCTCCGATTACCTCTGGTAAATTTACGTTTAAGGGCTTATCGGTTTTATTGGCCAGGGTAACCGTCGCCTTTTTTCGATCTTTGAAAATAATTTTCGCTTCGATTTTCCCCTCTTGAATCCCCTGAAACAGCGGAACCGTTTCTGCACTCGATTTTGCCGCCTGCTGAGCAAACAGCAAGCTGGAAAAGGCAATCATTGAACAAACGCAACTCGCTAAAATACGTGAAAAACGAACGGAATTAGTAAACATTGTTTTACTCCTGAAATTAATGGAAAATCGACTATAAGGATATGCTACGACCACTGGATTTTTCCTGTCGAGACCGTTTTGATTTCGCCACAATACAAACAAAAACGTCCCTTTTTCCGGTTAAGACGAAATTTAACGGCTGTTTTATGGTAATATAAGCCGGGAAATTTCAAGTGGAACCAGTTTACGAATCGTTCAGACTGGAAAAATACAAGTGGAATCAATTTACATCACAATATACTCTGTTATACAGTAAATTGAAGTTTTATAAAAGAATTTAGATAAAAATATTGATTTTTCTTTAAAATTCCGCTTTTCCGCCTTTTATACGATGGCTACTTGATTTTTCCTATCGACGCCGTTTTGATTTCGCCACAATACAAACAAAAACGTCCCTTTTTCCGGTTAAGACGAAATTTAACGGCTGTTTTATGATAATATAAGCCGGAAAATTTCAAGTGGAACCAGTATAGATTCGCAAAACGGCGGTAAGACCGATTACTTTGGGAGTTGTTCTATCACCGAGTGATTTTTCCCGCAATATCGGTTCAGAAAAGCGATTAAATATCCGTTTTGGATTCTTACTACTAATTAATCTTACTACTAATTAATAGGAGGAATTTGAATCCCATTTTTTCAATTTAGTCCCAAAGATTGTAGCTGTCTTTACACGACAAAGAACTTCGGGGATAATATGACATCCAGAGACCGATTTATAAAACCGGAATACGGAGGATTGTTTCGGTGTGATTTCGTCTATCGCTTTACGTTCGGGGAAATCCAATTTTTAGAATCGCCGTTGATTCAGAGGATTTTCGACCGTCCAGCTTTTGCCGGATACAAAAGTTTGCAATCTCGTGCTTGTACGGCACAAGATTGCAATCAAAACCGAACTAAAACGATTGACGGATCAATCAATCTACTGAATATATCTTACTGATATAAAAATGAGGCGGACATTACTCCGTCGGAGGAAGGAATCGTTCGTATCCAATATCCATCCGCCGCTTCGGGGAAATCGTAGTTTATCGTTTGCTTCGGATTCAAAGTAAAGGTTTTATATGGCTTCCATAAATCCGTTCCTTCAATCTCAAATTCAACGGTAACCGTTATACTTTTATTGGAATGGTTGGTTAAAACCATGGATTTTTTATCGAATCCCGACATTAAAAACGGGTCAGAGGGAACGTGGGCTTTCACGGAATTTTGCTTCCAAACCCAGCCCTGCCCCCCCGGTTTACCCAGCGACCATAAATCGTCAATCGCTCCAACCCAGACAGCCGCTTTGCCGTCTTTGGATTTAATAAT
>CAYZMZ010000195.1:0-6603 GCA_964479655.1 uncultured Planctomycetaceae bacterium | reverse complement strand
GAGCGTAACCCTTTTATTACGGTATCTGATTGGAATAATATGGTTTACAGAATATATCGTTCAGAGTACGGGGGGCGGAAACGTTCCTCCTCCGCCTCCTTTTATCGATTAGGGCGAAATCAAAACGACGTCAAGAAGAAAATTCAAGTAGTCATCGTATAAATCAATTTTTTGGGGAAATATTTGGAATGTTCGTACTTTTGTGAATATCCAAACCCTATTTTTCCGTGTATAATGAATAGGTAAAGTCGAAGGTCGGCTTTTATACAAATTATTTGGGGCGAGTTGGTACGTTGGATTACAATCTGCCAAAATTTTAGTTAAAGGGTTATTTAGATGAAACATTCCGCGTTGTTTTTGTTCGTTGTTTTTGCGTGTAGTGCGGCTTTTGGTGCTCCGTTTGGAATGCCTCCGGCAGACAATCCGGTAACCGCAAGAGTAGTTCCAGAAAATTGTATCGGATATGTTTCCTGGGCGGGGTCGGCGGAAGCGGATTCTCAATCGGGCAATCAGACCGAACGTTTGCTGGCTAATCCGGCTTTTCAAAAAGCAGTCGATCAAGGGCGAACCAAAATCAAAGACGCGGCTTCTGGAATGTTGGATCAAATTCTGGCTGTAGCCATAGATAAAAGCACCTGTATTTTTTCTTCGCCTGAACTTTCAGGGAAAAACGCAGGATTGGTTTGTTTGGGAGATTCCGCCGCGCAGGTTAGCAAGGAATTGGTGGCTGCTATGCGGAAGCTGGTAAAAGATGAAACAATAACCAGTGAATTTGTTTCGATCAATGGAATAAAATTCTGCAAAAATTCTGTTGCTGATTCCGAATCCGAAATTTATTGGGGATTCCTCGGCAAGAAAAAAGAATACTTGCTCTTTTCGAATAGCGAAGACGGAATTAAAATGTTGATGGCAAACGCAAAAACGCCTGCTCCGAAATGGCTTGCCGAAGCCAAAGCCGGATTGCCGATAGATAGACGCAGTTCTTTTTCATGGCTTAACATGGATAAGATCATGGAGAATCAGGAACAAGTATTTCCTGCCGATATGCCGGCTGATCAAAAAGCCTTTGCTAAAATGGGGTACGAACTTTCAGGAGCAAATTCTATCGATAGTATTGCCTCTACCGCCGGACTGGATAAAAAGGGAACGGTTCAGCAAATGGTTATCAAGATGAAAGACGGCTGGAAAACGACTCTGCCGGGCATGATAACGCAATCTTCCTTGACAACGGAAGACTTGAGTGTTGTTCCTTCAGAAAATGTGGTTTTTGCGGTTGTCGGAAAAACCAGTTTGAAAGATATGCTCACGGCAATCACGCAGAATATTTCCAGTTTGGACGATGTTCCGGCTGAAGCCAAGCAGCAAATTGCTGCCGTTTCTATGATAGCCAATGAATATCTTAAGTCTCTGGGCAATGTCATGGCGTTGTACATAACGCAAGACGGTACAAATATCAACGGTGGTTTTGTTGCCTCGTTAAGCAACGCTCCTGCCGCAAAAATCCAGCTTAAAAAACTGATGGGTATGGCGCAGGGAATGCTTCAGGGTAATCCCGCAGATTCAGGTGTCAATCTGAACAACTCCAAGGGGCAATCGCTTGCCTTTTTGGGGCAGGGCGGCGACGAAGATGAAGACGGGGAAGACCTGCTGGATGACGATCAGGGTGCCGACATGATGGTTCAGCCGGGCGGAATGGCTGTTTCGCCGGCGGCTATGGCTATGATGCTTATGCCCGATGAAATTGTCGAAGCGAAAATTGGCGGAAAAGACGGTTGGCTTTTGAAAAAAGAGGGGATTCCCGAGCCGATGACCCCGGCTATTGTTATTATAAATAAGGTTCTGTTTGTCGGAACCAAGTCGGCGGCAGAGGCTTATGTGAAATTTGATGCCGCCAAAAATATTGGTACTGTCGCCGATGTCGCCAAGCTGATAAAGAATAAACCAAGTCATCTTATTTACGCTGACTTGGTTAAATTTTCCTCCTTGCAACCCGAAAATCCTGCCAATGAGTTGTTGTCGAAAATAACGATGCCGTTTGTCGGCTCGGTTTACGCTGACGAAAACACGATAACGGTCAATACCAGCAGCTGTTTGCCGCTGCCTGACTTTATTACCTTGTTTACGATTGCAACCAATATCGCAAAAAACGCCAATAAATAACGGCGAATTTTTATGTGCCGCAGATATTATGCCCATCATATACGAAATATATGTTGTGTAAATAAAAATGGTTCTGCTTGAAATTTTTCCGGCTTGTGTTATCATAAGCCGGTTATTTCATTTCGTCCCAGTCGGTAAAACAGCGCGTTTTTATTCATGCGGCGGCGGAATCAAAACGGCATAGATTGAAAAATCAAGTAATTATAGTATAAATTTCCTTCATAGCAAAACAGAGTATTTATTATGAAATTAACGGATAAAGTAGTTCTGGTTACCGGCGGAGGTCGGGGAATCGGATTGGGAATTACCACTCGATTGGCCTGCGAGGGCTGGAATATCGCCTATTGCGGAACACGCAGTAAAGAAGATAATATTATCGCGATGGAGCAAATTCAAAAGGCGGCTTTTGCCAACGGGTTTGATATTCATCTGGAATATTACAAGGCGGATATTTCTCAGCCGGAAGACCGTGCTGCGATGCTGGAGGGGATTCGTCGGGATTTTGGTCATATAAACGCGCTGGTAAACAATGCGGGGGTCGGGGCGAAAGTCCGAGCGGATCTGCTGGAAATGACGGAAGATAATTATCAATGGTTGATGAAAATTAATCTTTGCGGTCCTCTGTTTCTTACCCAGGCGGTAGCTAAATGGATGCTTCAAGAAAAACAGGACAACGAGGATTTCTTCGCCTCGATTGTCAATATTTCTTCTATCAGTGCTACGGTTGCTTCTATTAGTCGGGGCGAATACTGTATTTCCAAGGCGGGAGTTAGTATGGCGACCAAACTCTGGGCGGCCCGTCTGGCACCGCAGGGAATCGGCGTTTACGAAGTACGCCCGGGTATTATTCATTCTGATATGACCGCTGCGGTAGAGCAAAAATACGATATGCTTATAGCCGAGGGACTAACGCTTCAACCCCGCTGGGGAGAGCCGGATGACATCGGCAAGGCGGTTGCGATGCTGTTAAGGGGGGATATTATATACAGTCCTGGACAGGTAATCATGGTAGACGGCGGGATGTCTGTTTCTCGTTTATAACGACAGACACGTAACGGAGGCGCGCTTCCACGCGGTTGTCCGAAAAATTCAACTTTCGTTCCGGGCGGTAAAGATACCGCCCAACAGGACGAAATGACCGCTTTAATTGTTCGTGCTTCCCCCCTCCCGTCCTTTTTTCTGTTTTAGCGGGTAAAAATCTAATTTTTCGTACCGGCTTGATTAAAAGTCAAAAAAATGCTATAATAGGGGCGTCGATTCTGTTGTCCATTTAATCAGATATACTGGTTATACTTGAAATTTTCCGGCTTGTATTGTCATAGACCAGTCGTTTCATTTCGCCTTAATCCGTAAAACAGGGATTTTTTATTCCTTCGGCGGCGAAATCAAAACGGTGTTGACCGGAAAAATCACGTAATTATAGTATAAAATAGCCAAATGGAATTATCGGTTTGAAACTTTACAAATCAAGCAGAATGGTATATACTGTTTACCTTCATTGAAAAGAATTACGATGTTAGACAAACCTGTAGCTTTACTTTCCGAAACCTCGCGTCCGGGCGCACGTGCGTTGCGATTTCCCGCTTTGGACGTTCCGAGTATCGATTTTTCTGAAAAATTTCCCGTCGAACAGCTGGCGCAAACCCCCGTTCGATTGCCTGAACTGGCGGAAATTGATGTCGTTCGACATTTTGTTAATCTGTCTGCTAAAAATTACAATGTAGACGCGAACTTTTATCCGCTCGGGTCTTGTACGATGAAGTACAATCCGAAATGCTGTGATAAATGGTCTGGTATGCTGGAATTGCTTTATTGTGTGCAAGAGTATACTGGAGAAATTGCCGGCTTGCCCAACGTGAGTTTGCAGGCGGCGGCTGGAGCGCATGGTGAATTTAATTCTCTGGAAGTAGCGGCGAAGTATTTTCGTGAACATGATCCCAATCGAACCGAAGTCGTAACTCCCGACGCGGCTCACGGAACCAATCCCGCCTCGGCGGCGATGGCGGGCTTTAAGCTGGTGGTTTGCAAAAGCAACGATCAGGGCTTGGTCGATTTGGACGATTTGAAGTCTAAATTATCCGATAAAACAGCGGTATTTATGATTACCAATCCGAATACGCTTGGATTATTTGACCCGAATATTGCGGTGATTGCCAAGATGGTTCATCAAGCCGGAGCGTTGGTTTATTTGGACGGGGCCAACATGAACGCGATTATGGGCGTGGCTCGTCCGGGTGATTTTGGGGCTGATATGATGCACTTGAATACCCATAAAACTTTTGCGGCTCCTCACGGAGGCGGCGGACCGGGTGCGGGACCGATTGCGGTTGCCGATTTTCTGAAAGATTATCTGCCCGTTCCGCGGGTTGAAAAGACCGATTCGGGCTATACCCTTAATTACGGCAACGAGCATAGTATCGGTAAAGTACGCATGTTCTTTGGTTCAGTTGGCGTTTTAGTTCGTATGTACGGATATATACGTGTTTTAGGCAATGAAGGAATCCGCTATACGGCGCAGCGTGCGGTTTTGGCGGCCAATTATCTGGCGGCGAAGGTCAAAGCGTTTTTGCCGATTCCTCACGCGGAGCATCCCATGCACGAGTTTGTCGCCTCGGCGGAAGCTCTCAAAAAGGAAAAGGGAATCAGCGCGATGGAAATTGCCAAGGGACTGCTGGATTACGGGATTCATGCCCCGACGATTTATTTTCCGATGATTGTCCATGAGGCTTTGATGTTCGAGCCGACAGAAACGGAGAGTTTGGAATCGCTGGATTATCTGGTGGAATCTTTGCAGAAGATTATTCAGCAGGACGCCTCGTATTTGCACAATGCTCCGTATACGACCTTGATTTGTCGTCCAGACGAAGTTACTGCGGCGAAAAAGCCCATTTTACGCGGATAATTTTATACTATAACTACGTGATTTTTCTTCTTGAGGTCGTTTTTATTTCGTCGTCCAGAATCAAGCAACTCTTTGTTTGATCGATGGGGGCGAAATGAAACGATTGCGGTTTGTTGTGTAAACCGGAAAAGTCAAGAGGAACCAGTACATTCAAACAGAAATATTATGGATAATCTCGAACAATATTGTTTAACGGTGGCCCAGCAGGCGAAGGCGGCTTCGCGTCAGTTGGCGTTGGTTTCCGGCAGTCAAAAAAATCAATGGCTGAAAAATTCGGCGAAACAATTGCGATTGGAAGCTGCATCGATTTTAGCGGCGAATAAATTGGATTTGGACGCCGCTCCCGGATACGGACTGTCAGAGGCGGCGATTGATCGATTGACTTTAACCGAAGATCGAATTGAAAAAATCGCGGCGGCGTTGGAAGAGGTGGCGATGCTTCCTGATCCGGTCGGCGGGATTATCCATTCTATCGTTCGTCCGAACGGAATAGAAGTTCAAAAGGTACGGGTTCCGCTAGGTGTAATTTTTTTCATCTATGAATCCCGTCCCAACGTAACCGCTGACGCGGCGGCACTGTGCATAAAATCAGGTAATGCGGTTATACTCCGCGGCGGGAAAGAAGCGATTCATTCCGCAGCGGCGATTGCCCAAATTCTGTGTCGTCAGGCGGTTGAGGCGGGCTTGCCGGAAAACGCCATTCAGATGGTTAATACTATTGACAGGGCGGCGGTCGGATATTTCCTTAAACTGAACAAATGTATAGATGTCTGTATTCCCCGCGGCGGTGAAAGTTTGATTCGTAGGGTAACCGCCGATGCGTCCATGCCGGTTATCAAGCATTTTAACGGAAATTGTCATGTATATATAGATGCCGCGGCAAATCAGCAGATGGCGGTTGATATTCTTATCAACGCCAAATGTCAGCGGATGGGCGTATGCAATGCGGCTGAATCGCTGGTTGTTCATCGCGATTGCGCTCCCAAACTGCTGCCGATTTTGGCGCGGGCTTTGCAGCAAAATGGAATTGAAATACATGGCGATATAACTACCCAGCAACTTTGTACCGGTATTGTTCCTGCTGCTGAAACGGATTACGGAACGGAATATTTAGGACCGAAAATCTCCTGTTGTGTGGTTGATTCGATTGAGCAGGCGATTGAACATATAAACAAGTACAGTTCCGGTCATACGGAGGCGATTGTAACCGAAGACCTCCGTTGCGCCCGGCTTTTTGCTCAGGCGATAGATTCGGCGGCTGTTATGATAAACGCCTCAACCCGATTTAACGATGGCGGCGAGTTCGGACTGGGAGCTGAAATCGGAATCAGTACCGATAAGCTCCATGCCCGCGGTCCGTGCGGTTTGGAAGAACTGACTACTTACAAGTACGTCGTTTACGGAGACGGTCAGACCAGACAATAGTCTCGGTTTGTTCCGATTTGTTCAAGATTTATAGCCGGTTTATTCAAGATTGATGACCGGTTTTATTCAAGATTTATAGCCGGTTTGTTCAAGATAGGGCGTTTTGAGTACTCTTG
>CAYZMZ010000194.1:0-6672 GCA_964479655.1 uncultured Planctomycetaceae bacterium | reverse complement strand
TTTATCAATCAGGACGAAACGAAGCGGCTGATTTAAGACGGTATAAACCGGAAAATCAAGTCAAACCGGCGTAATCAGCAACCGAAAAAATGCTCTCTGTGGTATACGGCTTTGTCCCCTTGACGGTATAGCCGATTGGACTATATTATAGGGATTATTATTCCTAACGATTAAGTTGACTTGCGTAGTACAAACAGCTTGCTATACTGGTTCCACTTGACTTTTCCCGGTTTGCATAACAAACCGCAGTCGTTTCATTTCGCCCCAACCATAAGATAAAGAGTTGTTTGATTCCAGTCGGGCGCAATAAAAACGATGTCAAGAGGAAAATCACGTAGTCATAGTATATATCCTCCAAAGGTATTATTCCAGAGAGAAGAAATTTGATGGAAAGTCCGTTACGAATCCTGGTCGTCGGCTGCGGCGCGATTACCCAAATGTTTCATCTGCCCGTACTGGGCGGAATGGAAGATTTTCGCCTCGACGCGCTGGTCGATTTTCAACTCACCGAAGCAAAGAAGCTGGCTCGACAATATAAAATTCCCTCCGCATACAAAAGTATTGAGGAGATTCCAGACGGAGCCTTTGATGCCGCAGTAATCGCTACGCCGCCCGCATCGCACGCTTGTTTAACCGAACAACTGCTCAATCGAGGTCTGCACGTTTTTGTGGAAAAACCCATGGCGATCAACGCTGTTCAAGCGCAATCGATGATTGCAACCGCCGAAAAAGCGGGTAAAATTCTGTCTGCGGGATACTTTAGACGCCTGTTTCCCTCGGTACGTCTTTTAGCGAAGCTACTAACCGATTCCTCGCGCTGGGGCGAGGTTATCGAATTTGATGCTCAAGAGGGTTCTTTTTTTGATTGGCCAAGTGTAACTTTAGGCAGTATGCGTAAAGAATCCGCCGGCGGAGGCGTGGTTATCGATACCGGCTCGCATTTGCTCGGACAAACGCTGTCTGTGTTTGGCAATCCGGTCGGTACTCAGGTTTTAAGCTATCAAGACGATTCCTTTGGCGGGGTAGAAGCGGACGCACAAATGCGATTGTCCATTCCATGGGCGGGAAAAACGGTAGAGGGGACGGCTCGTTTGAGTCGTATCGCCAATCTAAAAAATCAAATTTCCGTTAAAACAGCCTGCGGAACGTTCTGTTTAGGTTCAACCCAGCGGGAGGAGGTTTTCTTTACTCCAAACAACGGTTCGCCGGAAGTCCGCTGGAGTGCAACGTCGACGCAGGAAAAATCGCCCACGATTTTCGATGCTTTTCGACGAGAAATGGAAGACTGGCGGGATGCAATTCGCGAAAATCGACAGCCGCTGCTTTCCGCAGAATCCGCATTGGAAACCGTTCGTCTGATCGATCAGTGCTACGCACGACAAAAACCGCGTCCGGTTTCAGAGCTTTTAGATTCCACTGAACAGACGTTTATTCAATCGCCTAAATCGTCCCGAAAACGGGTTTTGGTTACCGGTGCCACCGGATTTATCGGAGGACGAATTGTCGAAATGTTTCTGGCCGCGGGAAATTACGATGTCCGAGCGATGGTTCACAGCGCAGGCAAGGCGAGTCGATTGGCTAGATTAAAGCTCGACGTTGTAGAAGCCGATTTGCTCAAGCCGGAAACACTAAAAAAAGCTCTGGAAGGCTGCGATTACGTTATTCATTGCGCTTACGGTACGGCGTTGGATAGAAAGGCGTCTTTGGCTGCCACGACAAAGGGAACCGGCTGCCTGGCTAGTCTGGCGCGTCAGGCGGGAGTTCAGCTTTTGATTCATCTGAGTACTCAAGCGGTAAACGGTACGACTTTAAAAGGAGCGATTACGCCTGAATCACCCGTCGCGCCGGATGCCTACGATTACGCCCGCGCCAAAGCGGAGGCGGAAAAGCGGCTTAGGCAAGAAATGGCTCGCGGTCTGCCGACGGTAATCTTTCGATTAGGAAACGTATTCGGTCCTTTTTCGCCTCCCTGGACTTTGCGGGCGGCGGCAACATTAAAAGCCGGGTTACCGATACTTTTTGCCGACGGCAGCAATCCGTCCAATACGCTTTTTGTAGATAATTTAGTTCAGGCGTGCGCTTGCGCTTTACAAACGGTTCAAACAGGCGATACAACGATAATCGGCAAAACTTTTGTTCTGGCTGACGATCGTACTTCATGGAAAGAGTTTTATCAACCTCTTGCCGACGCGTTAAATGTACGCATGGAATCGCTGGACGAATCTACTTTAGCGGCATTTCATCGCGCTGTTCGTTCCTCCATAACAGGTAATATTCGCGCTTTATTGGCAGACTGCAAAGATATTCTGGTCGGAGAAGAATTAAAACGGTTTGCTATTCGGCTGCTAACCAGTAAAATCGGCCAACCGCTCTATTGGACTTTTTACAACGTCCCGGGAGTACGACCTTGTTTGAGACGGATTTTAGGGCTGAATCGTCCGGATTTGTTCTATCCAACCGCCTCGGAAAGTATTTCGCCCGCCGAATTAATTCGCCGTCAGCCGGAAAACTACGCCGCAGAGCTGGTAAATTTATTCGATATCTATGCTTGTCGTGCCGCAGCAGACGATTCTCAAACGCGAAAACTCCTTAATTATACGCCCCTTTATTCCCCGGAACAGGCGATAGAAAAGACGCTGGCTTGGTGCCGCGATTCAGGAGTAATTTCATGACAGTTATTTCTACGATTATTCCTGTATACAATGGAGAAAAGTACATTTGTCAATGTCTGGATTCCGCGTTGGCTCAGCAAGACGTTGATCAGGAAATTATCGTTGTTGACGACGGTTCTACCGATTCAACAGCTGAAATTTTATCGCAGTACGCCTCCCGCGTGCGGGTAATCCATCAGTCCAATTCGGGGCATATAGCCGCCCGAAATCGAGCCGCCGAGCTGGCGTCTGGGGAATGGCTGGCCTTTCTCGATGCCGACGATATTTGGGAACCCCGCAAGTTGCTGGAGCAATCCAAATATCTATCCGATACAATCGGCATGGTATATACAGAGCGTCTTAATTTCGGCGAGATCGGCAACCTGCCTTCACGTCAGTCAGAAAGTCAAACGCTCTTTGAAGGCGACCTGTTTCATCCGCTTTTACAATCGAATTTTATTACGGTTTCCAGCGTTTTAATACGTAAAGACTTGTACAATAAATTAGGCGGATTCGATCCGGCTCCCACCGGGTGCGAAGACTGGGACTTATGGCTTCGTTTTGCGGCTGAATTTGGTCCCGATCGATTTCAGACCGCCTGCGTTATAGAACCGCTAACCCGTTATCGATGGCGCAGCAACGCGATGAGTAAAAATTTGCCTTTGATGCATCATGGACGTCAAATCGCTCTGCAAAACGCCTTGAACAGTCCGCGAGGACGAAGGGAAATTTCTCCCGTCGAAAGTCGTCAGGCGCGATCCGCTATTTACGAGGTTTCCGCTTGGGTTGCCAGTCAATCGGGGCAAACGCTTTCCGCCTTTCAATACGGAGCGGGGCGATTTCTCCTTGCGCCCTCTCCCCGTACCTTTTTGCAATGGGCGAAAGGGACGCTTGTCGGTCTGCGAAACGCTTTCTGTTCTCCTATCGCCAGAACGGAATAGCCTGTTCGCTTGAATCGCTATATCAAGAATCTTTTTCCGATTCTAAAGCAAAGTCAAATCGATGATTTTTGGAAAAGAATCGCCTTAATCATAGTATAAATTCCTGTTTTTCCCTCTACTGCTTGCACTTTCCCTAAAAAATGATACACTTGAGATGTTGTATATATTATAGAATGAAGTTTTTATTTTTGTGAACGTCGAAATTTGGAATTCATGCGTTTTTGACCTCACAAAATCAATTTGATTGTCCGATTTTACCGCCTGCTGTTGGGCGGAAATTGGTGCAATACCATTAAACGGATTTTTTTCCGTGTAACCCGATAACATGACTCGAAAAATTCTGGTAACCAGTGCTCTGCCTTACGCCAACGGGCAGATTCATATCGGACATTTGGTCGAATATCTTCAAACCGATATTTGGGTTCGATTCCAAAAATTGATTGGCAACAACTGCCGTTATTTTTGTGCGGACGATACGCATGGAACGGCTATTATGATTCGTGCGCAAAAAGAGGGGCGTACCGAAGAAGCCCTTATTGCCGATATGCGTCAATCGCATCTGCGTGATTTTACCGATTTTGGAATCCAATTTGATAATTACGGCAGTACCAACTCGCCCGAATCGCGCCGATTCTGCGATGAAATCTGGACGTCGCTCCGTCAGGCGGGATTGATCAAAGAAAAATCCGTTCGTCAGCTGTTCGATCCGGTTGCCAATACCTTTTTGGCCGACAGATTCGTCAAAGGCACGTGTCCAAAATGCGGGCGTCCAAATCAATACGGCGACAGCTGCGACTGCGGCGCGGTATACGCAGCTACCGAATTAATCGATCCGAAAAGTACCCTTTCCGGGGCTACGCCCGAAATCCGCGAAGCGAAGCATCTGTTTGTCGAGCTGGAAAAAATGCACGAATTTCTTCAGCAATGGACGCAAAACGGAAATCATCTGCGGAAAGATATCGCCAATTACTTAGCGGGATATTTTCTCAAAGATAAATTGTTCGACTGGGATATTTCCCGTCCCGCTCCGTATTTCGGCTTTGAAATTCCCGATTCCCCCGGCAATTACTGGTACGTGTGGTACGACGCTCCTATCGGATATATCGGTTCAACCCTGCAATGGTGCAACGCCAACAACGAAACGGTAGAATCCTGGTGGAAAGAGGATTCAACCGAAATCCACCATTTTATCGGGAAAGATATTACGTATTTTCATACTTTATTTTGGCCTGCGTTGTTAAAAACGGCGGGATTCAACTTGCCGACGCAGGTTCATATCCATGGATTTTTAACGGTCAACGGCGAAAAAATGTCCAAATCAAAGGGAACATTTGTATCTGCCAGAACGTATTTGAATCATCTGGACGCCTCGTATCTGCGGTATTATTACGCCTCTAAATTGGGTGATAATACGGATGATTTGGATTTGAATCTGGAAGAATTTGCGACGAAAGTCAATTCCGATATGGTTGGCAACGTCGTAAATCTGGCTAGCCGAACGGCGAAGTTCGCTCAATCGACGGGTCTGTCAGACGTCTACCCGGACGACGGCGGTTTATTCGCTCAAGCGGCTGCCGATGCCGATGCGATTGCCGCCGCCTACCAAGCAACGGATTACAGCAAGGCACTCCGTTTCATTTTAGCTGCTGGAGATAGAGCAAACCAGTTTATTGAACATGCCGCTCCGTGGACGCTCAAAAAAGACCCTTCAAAAACGAAGGAATTACAAGATATTTGTACGATCGGATTAAATCTTTTTAGACAGGTAGTTGTTTACCTCTCCCCGATTCTTCCGAAACTGGCTCAAATGACCGGCGAACTGCTCAACGATCCGATTGTCAATTGGAATCAGGCGCAGCAACCGCTGGTTGGAACGTCGGTAAACAAGTACGAATATTTAATGACCCGAATAGACCCCAAGAAAGTAGAAGCTATGATAGAAGAAAGTAAAACTCCCGATCCCGTTGTTCCAGTTCAAACCCCCGCTGCAACTCCAGCGGCAGTTCCCGCCGCAGCTCCGGCAGACGCCGCGGCAGAATCGCCTTGGACTAATTTTGTTTCCGCAGCCGCGGGAATTGAAAATCCCTACGGTGATTCAGACGAGCCGTTAAAAGCCGAGCCAATCGAAAACGAATGTACTATCGACGAGTTTTGCAAAGTCGATCTGCGCGTAGCGCGAATTGTAACAGCCGAAGAAGTACCCGACGCTCGAAAACTGCTCAAACTTACGTTAAACTTGGGCGGAAATAATAACCGACAGGTGTTTGCGGGAATCAAAGCCGCCTATACCAAGCCGGAAGAATTAGTGGGACGATTAGTCATTTGCGTCGCCAACTTAAAACCGCGCAAGATGAAATTCGGAATGTCCGAAGCGATGGTTGCGGCGGCCGGCGAAGGCGGAACGCAAGTCTTCCTTTTAACTCCCGATACCGGAGCTAAAGTCGGACATAAAATCCACTAAATTCACCTTCCGGTTTCCGCAAGGCGGAGGCTGAACGAATCGGCACCGACCTCGCCCCGGTGAATTCCCGTCCGGCGTGCAGGGAGCTTGCTTCCGCTTTCAAAAAGAGAGCTTGCTCCGGTTACCAACCCAGCTCGGGGTCGTTTGACAAAAAGTTATTTGTACACTTGTCTGGAGTGCGGGAGCTTGCTCCCGTTCTCAACGCCGTTTGGAGGTTCCATACCGTTTATCCCTTCTTTCTGTTGGGCGCATACGTTCAGTTGACGGGCATGCTCGCCGCCATGAACAACCGTCATCAATTTTTCGGCAACGGGCGGTAGCCCGACAGGGAACTGCTCGAACCGATTTCCCGACTCTGGACTGTGGATAACTTCATTTTGCAGAAAATTTTTATACTATGGCTACTTGATTTTTCCTATCGACGCCGTTTTGATTTCGCCGCAATACGAATAAAAACTTCCCGTTTTATCGAGTAGGGCGAAATGAAACGTCTGTTTTATGATAATACAAGTTGGAATATCTCAATTGGAACCAGTATAGCTGGATTTACAGCAACTGGAATTAATTCACGGGAATTTTTGTTTTTTATTCTTTTTTACCCCCCTCCGTGTATTGAAAT
>CAYZMZ010000193.1:0-6682 GCA_964479655.1 uncultured Planctomycetaceae bacterium | reverse complement strand
GGGGAAGAATCGGTTTTCGGAGGATTCAAATTATCCGCCGGAGACGCAGGAACCGTGGTTTCCGTATCCTCTATAGACGGGGGAATATCGAGCGGATTAGTAGCCGGTTCTTCTGCGGGGACATCCGTTGGAGAGGACATACTTTCAGGTGTCGAAATATTCTTACTGTTGTCTAATTCAGGAATAGTATCAATCGACGGAACGGGAGGAGTACCCGGATTCGCGTTGGAATCAGGAGTTTCTGAAGCGGAATTGTCCGGTACAGAAGTCGGTGGAGTATCGGGAATCGATAAATCAAACGTTCGTCCAGGCGTTGGCTCCAACCCGGCTTGGGCGGAAGAATCGTCTGGTTGCTGCGGTTGAGTCGGCAAAAACGGTTCAACGGCCGTAACAGGGGTAATCGGATCTGTAGGAAGTGAATCGGGCGAAGAAGCCGTTTTGGATTCGTCCGTCTTGGTTTTGTCCGTTTGAGAATCGCCTTCTTTATTTGATTCCTCCGTATTTACAGGGGTATTTATAGCTTGCGTGTTGCCGTCTATAGGAGCGGTTCTGTTTGAAAGCAGCCACGGTCCAATCAGCAACAAAACAACAGCTGCCGTTCCCAGCGAGCCGAGAGTTAAATAGAGCTTTCTACGGCGGTCTGGTTCGCGGCTGACAATCGAATCTGGAATAGGCGTATTACCAGCTTGCGATGCCGAAGCCGCGCCGACGGGAACCGTTTTGTTCGGGGCTGTCGGCTCGACGGCTGGTTTTGCCGATTCAGATGACTTTTTGAACGCTTGTACATAAAACTTCTTCAAACGGTCAAGCAAATCCGCTGAATGAGTTTGAACAAAATTCCACGTAGCAATCGAAGCGATTTTTATTCCGGACAAACCCTTTTTCAATCCAGAATAAATGTACAATCCGCCCGTTTTCGTCCAGCCGCCCATAGCTGCCAGTACGGGATAGACGTTATCTTTAAAAGTAAATTTTTGTTCTTCTCCACCGATAAACCGATCTAACGTTGCTTTGGTTCTCGCTTCAGACGCCTTCTTTTGAGCGTCAATTTTTTCCTGCTCTGCTTTGGCTTTATCTGCCGCCGCTTTTTCGGCTGCCAAGTCGCGAGTTTGAACTGAATTTACGTTCACAAATTGAGAACTGGCAGTAATAATTCGTCCATTTCCTACCGCCTGACGAGTCGAGGAATTGCCGGAGGACGCGTTGGATTTACTGGATACCGTTGCGTTGCCCACCGAAGCGGCAGTACCAACCGTTGCGGTTTGAATTATTTTTGCGCTGGAATGTTGTACAGGCTGCCCAAAACTAGGACGAGAAGCGTTATTCGGATTGCTCGACTGACTATTGTTCGACTGACTGTTAATCTGTTGACTATTGTTCTGTTGACTATTACTGCTGTTCTGTCTACTGTTCTGACTGTTGCTTTGATTGCCGTTGCTTTGATTGCCGTTGCTTTGACTGTTCGCCTGATTATTATTCGGACTGCTACCTTGATTCTGATTTTTACCCTGATTGCTATTGTTCGGATTGGGATTTGACGTTCCCAACGGCTTGTTATCGACGGATTTCGCGCCGGAAGCAGGAGAAATTTTCTGACCAAACAACGTTAAAGGAGGTACCGTTGACGCATTGACCGCAGAATCCGGTTTACTATTATTCGGCGTTAATACCGCAACAGGCTTATTGACAGAACCAGCAGCCGCTGAACCGGTATTAGCCGTAGAGTTAGCCGGAGTTGTTGAATTAGCAGCTGTCGCTGAAGCGGTATCCAGCGGACGCATTTGAGCACGGAGCTTGCTGAGCAACGCACCAGTTCCGGATAACGGATTATAAACCGGCGGTTTGGGGGCAATAGACGATTCTATTTGTTTATCCAATTCGTCTAGCTCGTCTTCGGACTTATTTCCTTTAGCCGAATCTTCTTCCTTGCCTTTTTCTTTTTCGTCCTCTTCTTCTACTTCTTCCTCACCTTCTTCGTCCTCCTCATCTTCTTCTCCGTCTTCATCTATCTGTTCGTCGTCGTATTCTTCGTCTTCTTCATCTTCTTCTTCCTCTTCCTCATCATCTAAATCTTCGTCTTCGTCATATTCTTCTTCGTCTTCCTGGTCATCATATTCTTCGTCTTGTTCGTCCTCAACTTCTTCAGAATCCGTATCTTCTTCTTGCGGGTCTTCTTCGCTTTGCGAATCCGTATCATCTTGCTGGTCGTCTGAATTATCAGCGTCTTCTTCTAAGTCATCGTATAAATCGGCGTATTGATCGTCTTGATCTGAATGGGACGACCGGGATTGCTTTGAATCATATTCATCATAAGAATCATCGTAACGGGAATTATATCGGTTTCGTCGATTTTTTCGGCTCATAATATTACATATATAAACGGGACAAACAAATAATTAACTTCAATTATATTTGGTATTTTATATTTACCGCTGGTTTATACTGGTTCCACTTGACTTTTTCCGGTTTGAATAACAAAAATCAGTCGTTTCATTTCGCTATAATCGGCAAAATCAGGATTTAGCTCAACTTATTGGGCGAAATCAAAACGATGTCAAGAGGAAAATTCAAGTTGTCATAGTATAAAATATACGATTGATTCTATTTTCAGCTATTCAAACCATGGTACTAGTCTGTAACAGCGCGTCGCGCTACCCTTAATTTGGCGGAACGACTTCGCGGGTTAACGTCCAGTTCCTCCGGGGACGCGGTTAGGGCTTTGGGGGTTATAATTTCATAACGATCGTCCGAACGAAACGCCTCTTTTACCCGCCGATCTTCCAAGGAATGAAAGCTAATAATCGCTAAAATTCCGCCCGGCTTGAGAACTTCGGGAAAACGGCGCAGCGCAATTTCCAGCGACTTCAACTCGTCGTTGACCGCAATTCGCAACGCCTGAAACGTCCGCGTAGCAGGATCTATCGCGTTGCGTCTGTTTCGCTCCGCTGGAACGCAGGATCGAACCAATTCCGCAAGCTGAATCGCCGTTTTTATCGGGTCTGAATGCCGACGCTCAAAAATCTTCCGGGCGATTCGACGACTAAAACGCTCTTCACCGTACGTATAAATTACATCTGCCAGAGTTTGTTCTGACAATCGATTGATCATTTTCCAGGCGGGCTCGCCATGATTGACATCAAAACGCAAATCAAGTAAGCCGTCCGAATTAAAGCTGAATCCCCGTTCGCGGTCGGCTAGCTGATCGCTTGACAACCCCAAATCGAGTAAAATTCCGTCAACTTTATCTATTCCTTCTATTTGATCCAATACTTCGGGCAAATCGCAAAAATTACTTTGCGATAGAATAATCGGCTGTCCTTTGAGGGTTTCTTCCGCTCTTTGAAGAGGAATTGAATCCCGATCCAGACCGATCAAACAGCCGCCGGGAACCAGTTTCCGCACAATTTCAGCTGCGTGCCCTGCTCCGCCTAAAGTTCCGTCTACGATCACCTGTCCGGGTTGCGGATTAATATATTTCAACACCTCCGGCAGCATAACCGATACATGGACGGTTGGATTTACTGGTTCCATATTAATAAATCGATACAATATATAATAAATGGGGGGAAATAATAATATTTGCGGACTTCATCCGAGCTTTCAGGGAGAGGAAAACGCGAATCGTCTATAACTAAACGGCAGTATTTTACCTAATTTCTCGTTTTTTGTCCAGACTGGTTTTGCCCTTTTCCGTGATTTTTATAGAATTAATGCGCAAAATGCTAAATAGAAAAGCCTCAAAAGATATTTATACTACGAATATTTGATTTTCCCGTCGCTGATTCGATTTAACAGTCCGCCGTTTTACGCCGTTTTACGCCATTTTACGCGGATTTGCGCCGATTTGAATCCCAATTACCGTTTTGAATATCCGCAAGCCGTATAGGGAGCACAAATTCGCCGAAAACGGGGAACGAAATAAAAACGGCATCGATAGGAAAAATCAAGTAGTCGTAGTAAATTCGTCGACTCGCGTTTTTTTTCTTTGATTCTATTGCTCCGAAGCCTGTTTTTGGGATTGCAATTCGATGATCTGTTCGATCGCCGCCGCGATTTTTTCGCGTTGATTATCCAGCGATTCCGGAGTTTTCGCAAAGGTCCGCCAGTCGGACGTAATACTCGGAGGAACGGTCAATAAATCCAGCCATTCGGATTTCAATTCATTGCTTATCCCCGTCATTTGTTCTATTTTATTTTGAAGTAAAACCAACATCTGAAAATCTTCAATTCCCTCTCTGAGCATTGCTAAACGAATCGACGGAACCGGGGCGTCAAAACAGGGTTCTTTCGACACGTCTGCGCAACTAACAGGCGGATAAACAAACCGCCCGTCGCCGTTACCCCAGAACTGTTTTGTTCCGATCGGATAGTATTCCGAAACGTAACTCATGGGATCTAAATACGGATTTTGCGGTTTGTTTTTATCGGGAAACGCCGTTGGAGAAGTCCAATAATTCGTTTGCCAGATTAAAATTCCGCTGGTATTATTTTGCCAGCTTTGCCATAACCAAGTCCGCAATTCAACGGCGGGATGGTCAATAAATTCGGTGCAATACGGCGCGTGAGGACCGCAACAAACATAAGTCCAGAATCGATTCCCCTTCGTTCGGAGTTGCTGCGCAATTTCTGCGTTGTAACGAGGGGTAAGAGGGCACCAAATATCAACCGGTCCCATGTTATTATCAAGCACGGTCTTTTCGGAAGGGTCTTCGGTGAGCATCGTTTGCAGCAAAGGCGCGTATTTTTTTATCTGTTCCATTCCTCGCTTAACAAAAGGATAGTCAGCTTCCCTTGGTTCGTCAAACCAGTAAATATAAGCTAGATTAAGCCAATTTTTTTCATCTAAATGCTTTTGAATTTGTTCCACCTGACTTTTAAACATCGCCTGGTATTCCGGGGACGATTCGAGAAATCCGTTCAGCTGAAATTGTTCGGGATCAGTCGAGCTGCGCCGCAATCCCTGAACAGGTAATTGAAAACCGGTAAAATGGTATTTATCCAACGCCCGTTGAAAGGCAATATCAAACCGGGTGAAATCAATATTTGCTTTGCTGTTGGACGGATTTTGTTTATCAACGGAAAAGGTTACTGAAAAATGATCCAGCGGAACCGGATCGTAAATACTGATTCTATATTGACTTAAAAGCGACATGTACATATCGGCGATTTTACGTTTGTCCGCTTCGTCTTTAATACCATGATAGCGAAAAGCAGAATTGAAATTGAATCCAAACGCAGTTTCTATCGTATTGGATTTCGGCAAATCAAAGCCCCAAACACGCAACGAAATCGGCACGTTTACGGATTCTGTTTTATCCTGACTGGATAATTTTAACTCAATACGTCCTGAATAATTGCCCTTCGGAGTACCAGACGGCACGTAAACGGTAATCCATAAAGGCGTATTTATTCCCGCAACCGATTTGATTGAATCGGTCAGCGGAACCAAGGCGTCGGGCCACCAATCCCGAACTCCCGTTGAATCGGTTGGATTATCCACAAGATGATAAAATACTCGACGAATATCCACGTTGGATTTATCTATTTTACAACCTTGATCGGAGGTTAAATCAGAAATCTCATTTATCGAAACGGTGATTGTTTGTTCAGGAGAAATGACAAGTTGCGCCGATTGATAGTCGTTTCCAGCGGCAGAAATATGGATTGCCTTTTGCTGCGGTTGAGGCGTTGATTGAACGGAGGGCGGTAAACGCATGGGAGCGATTTTTCGGGTTGCCTCAGACCACCAAACAGGCGTTGAAATCGGTCTGTCAAACGTCAAACGATTTCCAAAATCTTCCCGGTAATAATAGGGAACGTAATATTCTGAATAAAGCTGAGCCTGTTTTTTAATCCCGTCCTGCTGCCATTGGGCGTTTTTCAGACAGGTTTGAAGTCCTGGACTGGTTCGCGGCAAAGACGAGTACGGAATCGACGAAAAGAACTCCTGCGGAGGAAAACCATCGCCTGAAATAAGCGTCCAAAAAACGGTATGACCGGTTATTTCGTCTACTATTTCTGTATTACAACCAAGTGCAGCGGTATCGACAACGGAATCGGCAGAAGAATCTGCGGAGGTATCCGCAACGGAATCAGCAATATTTTTTTCCGAGCAATTCCCGACAAACAGGAATTCGTCCAGCTGAACGCTGGGCTTGTTTATCCCGTGAAAACGGATATAAACCTGACGCGATTCGATATTTTCAATATTCAAAACCGTTTTTTCGGAAGTTAAATTATCGGCAGTTGAATTATCAGACGATTTCCAATGTTGTCCGTCGATCGAATATTCCGCCTGGATAGTACCGGATTTACAATATCCGATTCCAAATTTTAGCTGACCGGAATAAAAAGTCTGATTTTCTGGAGCAGTAAATTTGTATACTAGTTGAGAATCGTTGTAAAAGCACCAACGATTGGTGTTGAAATAACATTGCTGTAAGATTAGCCCCGAAAAATACGCTCCGCCGAGCGAATCGAAGCTGGATTTAAATTGGTATTGCTTAGTCTTCGGATTCCAGTATTCTCCCGATCCCAACGATTGGTTAAAAGACGCATTTACCGGCTCGATTTTCGCCTCGGCAAATTGAATAGTGCCGACAGATCGCCATTGTCCTAGCCGTAGGGAATCCAACTGGCAAGGGGCAGGAATCGGGAAAATCACGGTATACAACTTCCATTG
>CAYZMZ010000192.1:0-6683 GCA_964479655.1 uncultured Planctomycetaceae bacterium | reverse complement strand
GTTGTTGCTATAAAACCTCTCGCAACAGCCGCCAGGACGCGCTATTTACGTCGTTGCCATATTCTTCTGTACAAATACACAACTCTAAACTACGCTTGTCTTCGCGTACAAATCCGCCTTGAAGTCCATACGTGTGAAGATAATTTTTGAGAACGTCGAATTTCAACGGGGAGAAAATATCAATATCTTCGCTTCCGCCGGTTCGATCGAATCCGCCCTTCGTTTCGATTATCCAGATTCCAGAGGTCGTACCCAAAACGTAGTCGGGAAAGAACGCCTTCTGCCGTCCGAACGCATCGTTATAAATAATCGACAGATACTCCGATCCTTTATCGCCATTTTTGTACAGCCAAAGAACATTCGGGCTTTTTTCGCAGAAAGCCTCAAACTTCTTTTCAGGGTCTGACCGAATTTCGGCGGACGACAGGTAATTCATGTATACGTTCTTTTCCCTGATCTGTTGCGATTTCGCATTTCCATCGTAGGTGAACAAACAGGTTTGCGGAAAGTGAAACGGAACGGTTGTCAGCGGAATTTTGATTATCGGAGTTTGAATCCGCTGACTGATAGCCAGACGGATGTCGTTTTTCAGCCGGTCGGCGTTGTTGAGCACAAACGCGTAAACGGCGCGTGAATCCAGCGTCAAAATTCGGGAACTGTAATTCGCCCGGCGGCTGAACAGTCGATATACAATTGTATTCATCTGGCTGTATTCCAATCCGACTTTCAGCGCGATTTGGGCTAGCGTATGATGATACTCGCGGCCATGTTTATGCGTATTGAGCGGCTCCCAGATTGAAATGAGATTCAGCAAACCGAGTTCGGTCGAATCCAGCGTTTGCAACCGTCCGGAGCGCGTATTTGAACCGATTTCGTTTTTAAAGACGTATCCGCTTGCCTCCAGCTTTTTTTGATTCTCCACCGTTTTCCCGTCCGTATGATAGACTTTGCAGAAATAGCTTTTCAAAGCCCAAAGAGCCTGTTGCGGGTCTTGCGTTTCGGTAATATTGGGACGCTGCTGACTGGTCAGGACAATCGATTTGTATTCGTCCTTGAGCGTTAGTTCCATCGCTTCCAAAGCGTCTTTGCCAAGATACTGTTTTACGCCCTGGGTAAACTTATCGTCAAGTGTATAGAGGTAACAATTGTCCAGCAACTCGGTTTCGTAATGCTTCGCCTCCGGCATACGCCGAATCCGACCAATCGTTTGAATTTCAAACGTTTCGTCCATGTTATCGCGCAGTTTTACCAGAATATAAGCGCGGGGGCAATCCCAGCCCGTCGCGACAGCCTGCTTGATAATAATCGCAACCGGCGTTGAATTGAGACGTTCGATTTCGTCCAGATTTTCCTTTTGATTGGCCAGCCAGACGGCTAATTGTTCGTTCTCGTACGTAATTCCCCGTGATTCAAACCAACGTTCCACTTGATCCTGCAGCAGTTCGGATTTATTGGGAATCTGAACGATAATCAGCGGGTTGACCTCCGCTTTCCGTTCCAACAGCGCGGCACGCAGTTTCCGCTGTTTGTTCAGTGCCCGTTCCAGCAGGAATCCGACCTGATCTTTGACCCGAATATTTTGCGGGAAATTCTCGTTGATAACGAGCATTTTCTTGATCAATCCTTCGGCAATCACGTCTGCGTCCTGAATTTCAATCAGCTGGGCGTTTGAAAATCCTTTGGGCGTCGCGGAACAACGAATAATTTTCCGCGTTTTAAACAGAGCCAGAATATCGTCCGCCTTGACCGTATCGTTTTGATGGCTTTCGTCCACGATAACCGTAAAATTCAGACCGCGATCGAGAGCCTTTTCAATATGTTCCAGAAAATTCGTGTGTTCGCTGTCTTTCAGAGCGTTATTGCCCTTCTTTGTCAGTTTTTCCCAGTTGATAAAGCAGGCATCGCCGTCTTCAAACCCGCTGGTCATCACATCGGCTAACAATTTGGTATGCGCCGTATGAATATAGCGATCCATCTTTTCCTTGCTTTGCTGTTCCAAATCTCCTTTTCCCGGCGTTAGCCAAACAAAAACCGAGTTCGCATTCCCCCGGCTGTATTCGTCCATGAAATGCGTAAGAATAATCGTCTTTCCGCTGCCTGTACAGCTTTTCAGTACGATGTCCTGACCGGGCGATTCCATCGCGTCGAGCAGATCGGCGATGGCTTTGAGTTGAAATTGCGCTAAAGTTATGTTCATGTTTTTACGATTCTGTATAATAGTACTGCGGAATGATACTGACTTTGATTTTCAGTTGTTTAAGAATAGCGGTCTGATTGCCGTCGGCTAAAACGTCGTGTCCCAAATAGAGTTTTTTGCATTTTTTAAACTGCTTGATATTCGCGATAAACTCCGCTAATTCGTCGTCGGTTAAGACAATCGCAATCATCTCGTTTCCCAGGAAGTTAATCCCGTTTTCCAGTTCGACCAATTCCCGGATATGAGCCAGCAGCTGGTCGGCGTACTCGTAATACATTTTTTCGTCGATCGGGACGTAGTCGATTTTATAGTATTTCAGACTGGCGCTGTACTGTTCCTTTTCGATAACCCGTTTGACGCGTTCGTAGGTAATCTCGCGGCAGATTCCGTTTTCGTTATTCGTGCAGAGAATAAAATTCCGCGTTCCGCCGTCCTCCGCATTGAGCTTCATCACCGCATGCCCCGTCGTCCCGGAACCGGCAAAAAAGTCGAGGATGGTAAACTTGTGAGATGTACACAATGTGATAAAATCCGCAATTAGAATAATTGGTTTTGGGTTGTTAAAAACTTTCGTATCAAATACTGCTTTTAATTGAGCTGTCCCGTTTCCGCTACTGTATTCCGGTTTATAAAAAATGGTTTTTGGTTTTTTACTAGGCAAATCTCCTAACAAAGGACGTTGTTTTTTGTATATCGAAACACTTCCATTATTTGTTATTTCCACAAGAATATTGTGCGGTTCATTCCTGATTTTATTTTTGCTCCAACGCCAAGACATTTCTTCCCCATTTGTTATAGGTAATACACAAATTGAGTTTTTACTCTTTACGTCAACGCTAAAAGAGCCATCGGTATCAACAAATATGGGAAAAAAAAGATTAGGACGTTTATTTTTTGGGGCATTTACACCTGTTGCTTTTAAGTTTGCCCCCTTTTTATAATAGCCAATTTCATCTTCTTGCCAATCCTCCAATTCTGTTTCATCAATTGGAAACATTCCAAGATTAGCATCTTCTTTTTTCTTTGAGTATACTATTGTATATTCGTGGGTTCCTGCAAATCCAAATTCGTCTTGATTGCCTTTAAGATTCATGACCGTCGGTAAAACAGCAACAAAATTTTCTTCTCCAAATACACAGTTACACAAAAACATTAAATTTGATTGTTCGTTATCGTCAATCGAAATAAAGATAACCCCTTTTTCCGACAACAATCCCTTTGCCAACTCCAGCCGCTTTTCCATGAACGAAATCCATTTACTATGGCGGAAACCGTCTGTTTTGTCTACGTAGTCGTCGTTGTAAATAAAATCCTTGTTTCCCGTGTTGTACGGCGGGTCGATATAAATTAAATCGATTTTTCCGCGATGGGTCTTTTGAAGCAGCTGCAGCGCGGCGAGATTATCGCCTTCCAAAAGAAAGTTCATCGGGCCGCCATGGTCAAGAAACAACTCTTTGTCTTCCGTCAGAACGGGAAGGTGCGTTTCCAACGTTTCGTCGATACGTTCTTTGTGCTCCTCAAAAACCAGACCGTACTTTTTCGACTTGATTTCTTTGGCTAATTCGCTTAAATACGCCAGCAGATTTCCCGTGTTCTCGTCCTGCGGAGCTTTAGAAATAAATTGGCGGATTTCCTTGATTCTACGGAGCGTTTCTTCCCGGCGTTGTTTAGAAATGTTCATGCGCTATTACCTAACGGCACAAAAAAAGCGTGGAACTTACAAAAGTATCCCGCTAACTGAGGTATTTGGCGTAACCCGTACAGACAGAATAAATCTATAAGCCCACGCGTTACCGCATGGGCATCTAAACTTATTCCTTTCTGTACTTCTAAACGGCAATTTTTCAGTTAGAAAGAATGAAGCTAAACGCTATTTTATGTCAAATTGTATTTTTTGTTATATGTATATGTATTCGATAAAAATATTTTATACTGGTTCTACTTGACTTTTTCCGGTTTACATATCGTTTCATTTCGCCTTAATCGGTAAAATAAAGGGTTATTTTATTCTGGAGGTGAAATCAAAACGACGTCAAGAAGAAAAAATCACGTAGTTATATAAATCCTTATGGGGGTTGTATTCGATTTTTCGACAACGCTGCCTGAACAATCGAAATCAAAGAAATTATACACAATATTAGAATTATGGGAAGCCCCGGAGTTGTTAGCCCCCAACCGCTGCAGGGGGTTATCGCCGTACCCTCAAAAAAATTGTTAAGACCCAAGCGGGATTTTAAATCGGCACGATACACCGGGGGCGATTCAACCGCTACGCGGTTGGGGTACTCACCGTTGCCGAAAAGTGGTATCGCATTGTAATTACTCTAAACCTTTCTTTATAATTCTTCTTCGTGAACTTCGTGCCTTCGCGCCTTCCCGTAAAATCGCATCAAAACCAAGCGGGTTAGCACTTCATCGATTCGACTTCGGCGGTAATCCCTTGATACTTATCGTAAATCGGCTGCATGACTTCGGTCATAAATTCTACAACCTGCTGGGGAGCGCGTCCGACGTACTTGGACGGATCCGTCACTTCGCCGAAATTAACCTTGGCAAAAGCGGGATCGTCTTTCAATCGAGCCAGTAAATCGTTGGGTTCGCCTTGCTGCTTAACTCGCGCCCCGGCTGCCTGCGCGTGCTGACGAATCAACTCGTGCAATTCCTGCCGATCTCCGCCGGCTTTAACCGCTTCCATCATAATATTTTCAGACGCCATGAACGGCAATTCCTCGCGCAGATTCTTTTCGATTACCTTCGGATAAACGACCAAACCATCGCAGACATTGCGCATAATAATTAATATGGCGTCAATCGCTAAAAACGACTGCGGAATTACCAAGCGGCGGTTAGCGGAATCGTCCAGCGTCCGTTCAAACCATTGCGTCGCCAAGGTCATCGCAGGCGAGGATTCCAAACTCATCACAAAACGGGACAGAGAACAAATTCGTTCGCATCGCATCGGATTGCGCTTGTACGGCATGGCAGACGACCCGATTTGATTCTTCTCAAACGGCTCTTCCATTTCTTTGCGATGGGCTAAAATACGAATATCCGTTGCGATTTTATGGCATGTCTGAGCGATTCCCGACAATACCGCTAAAACTTGCGGGTCCAATTTACGGGGCGATGTTTGACCGGTCACCGCGTAAGGCTGATCAAAACCCATCTTTTTGCAAACCCGGCGATCCAATTCGCGGACTTTTTCGTGATCCCCCTCGAAAATATCGAGAAAACTCGCCTGCGTACCGGTTGTTCCTTTGGCCCCCCGGGTTTTGATAGTTGCCAAACGATGCTCTAAATCTTCCAAATCCATGGTAAGATCGTACATCCACAGCGTCGCTCGCTTGCCGATTGTAGTCGGCTGAGCTGGTTGTAAATGGGTAAAGCCCAGGCAAGGCAAATCTTTATGTTCCATGGCGAATTTACCTAGAACGCGCAGAACGTCTAATAATCGCGCTTGAACCAGCTGCATCGCTTCCCGCATGAGAATACAATCCGTGTTATCTGTTACATAACAGCTGGTCGCTCCCCAATGAATAATCCCCTTCGCGTTGGGGCACACATCGCCAAAGGCGTGATTATGCGCCATAACATCGTGCCGAAACAGTTTTTCGTATTCCGCAGCGTTTTCAAAATCAATATCGTCTACCTTTGAGCGGAGTTCTTCAACCTGTTCCGGAGTAATCGGCAATCCGAGTTCCATTTCCGCCTCCGCCAAGGCAACCCAAAGGCGGCGCCATGTACTGAATTTGCGCTGCGGAGAAAACAACGCGCTCATCGTTGGCGATGCGTAACGACCAATCAACGGGTTATCATACTGATTGTAGTCCATAATATATGTTGTTCCTGATATTATTCCTGGGGTATATCTTGATTCCATAAACCGGCAATTTTCAAGTGAGGTCATTTTACCAAAATCTCAACGTTTGGCAAGGTAGTCGGAAAAAGAGAAATAGAAACGCTTTCTTATTTATCGCAACCGCAAAAAAAACACAAACAATCGCTAAAATCGATACAATCGTTAAAGTTTAACATTTTCTCAGACGATTCTAACCAATAAGCCCCCTGATTTTTTATTAGGATACCAAACGTTGTTATATTTCAGGGGCGCGGTGTTATTTATAACAACAATACTTGAGTTATACTGATTTCACTTGAAATTTTCCGGCTTGTATTATCATAAAACAGCCGTTTCATTTCGCCAGCCATCAATAAATCAACGAGTTATTTGATTTGAGAGAGGCGAAAATCAAAACGGCGTAGAGAGGAAAAATCAAGTGGTGATAGTATATTTTCTCGAAGCCGTTTTACTTCACGACAGCATTGGGCTGCAAAACCGTATTTTCGGTATTGTCTTGAAGATAAAAGGGGGACTTGAGAACGGCGTTTGTCGGGAGAAAACGCAAGTAAAAACAGAATAAACGGATACCACGGAAATGAAAACCCTCAAGCTGACTTTAAACGCAATCAAGTATCAAACTGCGAT
>CAYZMZ010000191.1:0-6729 GCA_964479655.1 uncultured Planctomycetaceae bacterium | reverse complement strand
TTCGATGTTTTTTGTCGTTCTTTTCCGTGTGTTTCACGCACGGCTATGAATATTCAACCGCTATGCGGTTGGGGAGCAATACAACCCAAGCGGTATTCAAACTCAGCCCTTGTAATTCTTCTTCGTGTCTTCGCGCCTTCGTGAACTTCCCGTAAAAACCGCCGGTTGTCGAAAAATTGGTTGGCAGGGTACGGGCGGCAAATATGCCCCCCAACGGAACGTATGCTGCTCAACAAGTGAAGAGAAAGAAACGTTTTACCCGTTTTTGAATATATGCTGGGGAATTTTTATAAGCATGAATAATCCACTTGACTTTTTCGCTCTTTCTCTGTACAATAGAACCCGGCGGGGACGAGCTTTACGTTACGAGGTGGTTTCCCCCCGTTTTTCCCTCTGCGGTTAAATACTATCGTGCCGACGGGTACGGAACGCGGAAAAGGATAAAATTACGCCTATAAATTAAATCATCCAATACTATGAACGAAGAACCAACTGAACAATTAGAACAAATAGCGACATCGGAAACCCCGTCCTGTATTTCGCGGGCAACCTGTTTTTTAGGGCGTCTGGCGTTAATCGGAGCGACGATTTCTATCGTTTTAGCGATTTTTATGCTTATTTCCCGTTTGGCGTGCCGTCAGGATTATTTCAACGGAATTATGAGGTTCGGCTGGCCTGTATGGGGAATTTCGCTGATTCTTATTGTACTGGTCTTTCTTGCGGGTACGGTAATCAAGATTAGCCATCAACCTCTGGCGGATAGACGCGTTGCGGCGTTGGGCGTAACGCGGGCGATCGTCGGAGCGGGGCTGGAAATCGTGAGTTTTCTGGTCTATTATTTCTTACCGATGTTTACCCGATGGGGATAATATAGAATATTCTATGATATACATAAAACCACAAAATACCCGTATTTAACAGGTGTTCTTTTATAATAAACAGAATTTGGAATCCCGGTTGGCTTATTGTACTATTACCGCCTCGCCCGGCTTGGGAGGTTGAGGAATAAGCGTTCGGACGATTTTTTCAATAAGCGTTTCTATTTGCCAGCCGGTCTTCGCGCTGACTGAAATGGCGGAATCGGAATCCAGTCGTACCGATGCGGAGGGGGTTAAATCGGCCTTGTTGAGTACGGTAATAATCGGAATCGAATCAGGAACTGCATTAAGATACGAAATAGCACGCATGTACCTATGAATATCTATGTTAATATCGCGAAATTCGGAAATATCGGCGGTTAGCAGTATTAAATCCGCAGTTTGGATAGCGGCAATCGCGCGTCGGACGCCTTCCTGTTCCAGTACATCGTCTGATTGACGCAGACCGGCAGAATCGATTAATTCAATCGGCCAGCCGTCAAAAACGGTTTGCGCGGTAACTAAATCCCGCGTTGTTCCGCAAAGCGGATTGACGATCGCCCGTTGAAATCCTAGTAAACAATTCAACAGCGACGATTTCCCCGCATTCGGCTTGCCGACAATAACGATTTTCCAGGGCTGAATTAAATGACGTCCTATATTGCGAGTGTTTTTCAGCTGACCGATTACCGCGCGAGCGGAGGAGTCGTCGCCTGACTGCTGCAATTGAGCGATTTTTTGCAACGTCAACTCAAACGCTCCGTTATATTGATCCAGTAAAATCGCGGCGGTTTTATACGTAGGAGCTTTTTGGAGCCGGTCGAAAAGTCGAGCTTTGTCAATTTTGTACGCGGCTAATTCCTGTAATTCGGCGGACGCAGACGGAATAGTATATTTTTTATTCTTCGTTTTTGAGGACGAATAGAATCTGTTTGTTTGTTCATACCATTGATTTACCGATGCCGGCAGTCCTCCCAAGCGGGTAAGAATCGCGGCGGTAGAATCAATCGCGGCTTTTCCGCCATGTCCATGGATTTCGTAGACGCGGATTGAATCCGAGGCGTCTATCGGAGCGACAACGACCTGTTCGCCGGAGAGCGTATTCGTCTGGGGCGATTCATTCGATACGTTATCTGGATCGACTATTGTTCCGAATAGAATCGAGCGGCAGTCCGCCTGGCTGGGACGCGATTTTCCGAGGGGGATAAAACACCGGTCGATTGCTTTCCCCGCATCCGATCCCCAAACGGCGGTTGTCGCCAGCGCGCCTGCGCCGGGACCGGTAATTCGGCAGAATTGAAATTGCAAATTCATTTATACTGGTAAAATGTATCGGTTCGTTTAACGTCTAATTATACTGGTTCCACTTGACTTATTCCGGTTTACAAAACACAATTTAGTCGTTTCATTGCGCCCCCCCAATCGGTAAAACAACGGAGCAACATAGCGTAATTTTCTATTATAGCATAAATTTTATATAAAAAAACCCGCTGTCCTGCGAACAGGAAAACGGGTAATTATTCAGCAACGATATTTTCCCTTAACCGATATACGATCGATGTGCTTGCAAAATTCAACAAACAACGCGTCTGATGAAAAATAGGGCAAATATCGTTGATTGCTTCCAAGGTAAAAATCTGTCTTTATTCAGCCAGTTGATCGAACAATTGGTTAAATTCAGGCATTTGTTGATCCAGGTAGGCGATCCATTTTTGGGGATTCCAAATTTCGATGCAAACCGCCGCGCCAACGATAATAACTTCGTCTCCTTGTCCAACGCCCAAAAACTCGCGGAAACCGTCTGGAATGAGCATTCGACCTTTGGAGTCTAACTTAACTTCTTTATGTCGGGTGGAAAGAAGGCGGCCGAGGTTTTGAACCTGGTTGATTCTTCCTTCCATTTTCCCCATTTGAAGTTTTCGCTGAATTAATTCGATTCCCTGAGTTAGTTTTGCTTTCCAGTTTTCGGAATTCCACAAACTCAAGCAACCGGTTCTTTCTTTAGCCAAAATACATTCTGATTTATCTGCTATAAGCATTTGCGTTAGGGCAGCCGGTACGGCCAGGCGAAACCTCTCATCGAGGGCGCGAGTAAATTCACCTTTGATTAATGTTTCGGCTACGGACATAATAGCTAACCAACCGTAATTATGGCAGGTCTACGTAATAAAATAGACCGGAATAAAAGCACGTCGGTTTGAAAAAGTTCCGTCTTAATTTACCGGCATGAAACGCAAAACGAACAAATTGATAACTTCCTGTATTTGCGGGGACAATCTCTAAAAAGAGGTAAGTAACCCACGTTTGACTTCAATTATTTTGGTGCAGTGGGCGTGTTTCCCACAATCAACAATAATAGTATAACTCACAATTTGACTTTATACAAGTACTCAAACCGACTTTTTTAAGAAAAAAACCAAATTTCTTTAAAATTTTTTTTGAAAATCCCGTGGGAAAACCGCCCACTTTGGGGGAATTTGCCGTCAGAACAGGGAGAGAGCTTGTTTTTAACGAATTTTACTGGGGGAATTAGGTTTTTGAAACGAGGGGATTTATTTCGGAATCACGCGATTTTCTATCGTAGATTTTACCCATGAATTTCCTGAATGGAAGAAATTCTATCAGGAAGGAACATCGCAAAGAGTATCTAATCGGGATATTATTGTCTCAAATAATTGTTTTGATCTCCTGCCCGTTTATACGGAGCGGATGGCAATTGAAAATGAATTAGACAGCGTCTTCTCAAAAAATAGCGAACCTCCCTGTTTTTAAATTCTATCTGATGTATAATGACGCTATATTGGTTTTTGTTGTTTATACTTTTTGCACTTGATTTTTCCCACGCTCCGAGCGGACAGTCTTGAAGAAACGATTTTACGTTTTTTGAAGGGACGCTCGTTTGGTATTAATTGCATGCGTTCAGGAAGCGTCAAGTGAAAACAGTATAATTCCGTTCCCCCTCCCTTATATTTCCCTAATGGGTCAAGGAGTACTACATGAATCTTACCGATTCTCGTTACAAAGATTTTGCTTTGGTTAAAGAAATGCTGCAAACAGCAGAGGTAATTCGTAATTTTGATTTCTCGCAAACGGCGGCGATGGCAGAGGCGATTCAAAAAGTCGGCGCGGTTTTTCTTACCGGTGAAGGTTCCAGCCGAATTTTCCCCGCCAAGAGCTTTATCTACGGCGTTCTCAAACGCGGCTTGCCGATTAGTGTTGCTACAGACGGCAGTTTTCAAGCCTGCGAATACGACTTGTCCCGATTTGTTGTTATGGGTGCTTCCAACAGCGGAAAAACCAAGGAATTGATTACCTTGATTAATAAGCTCAAAGCGGAGGGACATAAAAATATTTACGGTGTAACCGCCAACGCGAATACCCCGCTCCAGGAAAAGTCCGATGGCTGCGTGGTTCTGTCATGCGGAAAAGAAGACGCAGTAGCCGCGACGAAGTCCGTCGTTGAGCAGGCGTTGGTTTATCGCTCTATTTTGTGCAATCTGTTACAAGGACAAAAAGACAATCCGTGTTTATGCCCGGTAAACAAGGGTACTGCTGCTGATTTGGCGACTGAAATTATGACGACCGAATACGATCCGGCTATCATCGAAAAAGCGGCGAACGCCAGAACGATTTTCTTTGCTGGGCGAAATGACGGCGTTGCTGAAGAATTGACGTTGAAAACAAACGAAATTACGCGTAAGCAAAGCGATTTTCTGGAAGGAACGTACGCACTTCACGGAGTTGAAGAAATTATGACCGAAAAGGACGTAATTTTCTTCGTCGAACCGTTTGAATCGGAATTTGAGAAGATGAAAACGATTTTCGAGAAGAACGTTGGTTGTACGGTCGTCGCTATTTCGACCAAGGATACGCCTTTCCCGACGATTAAGTTGCCCGAGTTAAAAGGTTATTGCAAATTCTTCCAGTTGATGGCGGGCTGGAATCTGTTGGTACAAATTGGAACCGCAGAAGGAATCAACCTGGATAAACCCACCCGTGCCCGTAAAATCGGAAACGAATTTATCGGCTAATTGATACGGTCTGGATTTATACTCAGACTGTTTGATTTTGCTCTTGACGCCGTTTAGATTTCGCCTTTTCGGAAGGGACGAACTTCCCTTCCTTTTTTATCGATCTGGATCGAAATGAAGCGGCGGGTTTATGAAAATATAAATCGGAAAAAGTCAAGTGGAATCAGCATATTTCGCCTGAGTAATTCCGTCAAGTGCAACTGAAATCAATCGCGATAGGTAAACAAAAAACGGTGAAAAACGTAATTTTGGTTTTTCACCGTTTTTTATTTATCTAAATTAGTAAATGGTATACTGTTGATTATACTGAACTGTGATTACCTAAAACGTTTGTTCCAGGTAATCTTTTGTTGCGATAATCTTTTCTATACGATTCTGCTTTGTTCAAGCACTTATCTATCAATAAGATCGGGCGTAGATAACGTCCATGGTAGCCTCGGCTCCGCTGATTAAGCATTGACCTTTTGTATTCGACTGGTCAAAGGGAATACAGCGAATCGTTAAACGCATTTCCTTTAGTTTTTCTTCGGTAGCCGGATCGCCAGACCATTTTCCGCGGACGAAACAAACCGACGGCTTGCTTTCATCGCCCAGCCAGCAGTTTTGAGACTGGAAAAATTCCGTCATTTGTTCCGGCGTTGTAATATCGGTTCTGATATTAGCGTACAGACGGTCTTTGGCGGTATTATACATTTGATTTTGAATGGTTTCCAATCGCTGAGAAATCGAATCCACAAATTCAGCAACGGAAACAATCTGCTTGCCTTCGGGCGTATTGATATAAATTCGGGTACGAATCATGGCGCCCTGTTTTTCAATATCGCGGGGACCGACTTCGCAGATAATCGGCGCGCCTTTGCGAATCCATTCCCAATTTTTATCGACGGAATCTTTATCGCGATTATCGAATTTAACGCGCAGTTTTTCGCCGGCAAACGTTTTATTTTTCAACTGATCATAAATACCTTCGGCGTAGGCGAAAATTTCGTCTTGCTTCGCTTTGTTTTTAACGATGGGAACGATTACAATTTGGTACGGAGCCAAAGCGGGGGGAACGACCATTCCTTCGTCGTCGGCATGGGTCATAATCAAACCGCCGATAAGTCGGGTGGAAACGCCCCAGGAGGTTGTATAGGCGTATTCCAATTTCCCCTCGGCGGACTGAAATTTAATATTCGCGGATTTAGCAAAGTTCTGACCAAGAAAATGCGAAGTCCCGGCTTGCAAGGCGCGTCCGTCCTGCATCATAGCCTCGACGCAGTAGGTATCAACTGCACCGGGGAATTTTTCGTGTTCGGGCTTCCGTCCTTGAAGTACCGGAGTTGCCATGCAATTTTCCAGAAATTCGGCGTAAACGCCCAGCATTTTTTGGGTTTCCTGCTCCGCCTGTTCGTAGGTAGCGTGAGCGGTATGCCCTTCCTGCCAGAGAAATTCACGGGTACGCAGGAAAATTCGCGGTCGCATTTCCCAGCGCACAACGTTAGCCCATTGATTGACCAAAACCGGTAAATCACGGTAGGAACTAATCCATTTGGAAAAGGCGTCGGCAATAATCGTTTCGGATGTCGGACGAACGACCAGCGGCTCGTCCAAAGGACTGTCTGGAACTAGTTTGCCGTCTTTCATGGTTAGACGATTGTGCGTAACGACAGCCATTTCCTTGGCAAAACCCTCGACGTGTTCCGCTTCTTTCTGGAAAAAACTCAGCGGGATGAACAGGGGAAAATAGCAGTTTTCGTGTCCGGTGGCTTTAAATCTGTCGTCTAAAAGACGCTGGATTCGTTCCCAAATACCGTATCCCCAAGGCTTGATTACCATGCAGCCCGGCGAGGCGGAAATTT
>CAYZMZ010000190.1:0-6759 GCA_964479655.1 uncultured Planctomycetaceae bacterium | reverse complement strand
CTGGACTGTATTGTTCTGATTCGAGATACCAGAAATTCCGATTCCTGTCCGCTTGATTTCGATTCTGTTCCGGTAATCGGTCAGGTCGAAAATTTCGTTAAGGCGGCTTAAACGGGGTTCCCTTGAAATTTTCCGGTTTAGATACATTTGCTATTTTCCGGTTTATACGAATCCCTATACCCGCCGTTTCATTTTGCCCAGATCGGCAAAACACGGATACGGTTTGTTCGGTAGAATTATCCAAATCGTCGTTGAATTGTTAGTCTGTTTCCAAGATAAATGCCTTTTATTTCACCCTGTATTCATGTTCCCGATGTATCGAGTTTAACTCCCGATTTTCTTCAGTCGCGGGGAATTGTGAATTTGTTGCTGGACGTAGATTGTACTCTCAAACGGTATTCGCAGCCGGAATTGGAATCGTTTTCTTCTCAATGGCTGGAAAGCATGAAGGAAGCGAAAATCGGGCTGTGTCTGGTTTCCAACGGAAAAGGTCGTCGAATCGGGCAATTTGCCGAGAAGGTGAATCTGCCCTTTTGTGCGATGGCATTAAAACCGCTCCCGTTTGGATTGCTGCGTGCAATTGGTCAGCAAAACTGGAATAAATCCGAAACGGCGATGGTCGGCGATCAAATTTATGCGGATATTATCGCCGCAAATTTAGCGGGAATCTGCTCTATATTGATTGACCCCATTCACCCGGAAGAAGAGCCGTGGTTTACGCGGTTAAAACGTCCCTTTGAATGGCCGTTTAGATAGTCGTAAGTTGGTCGTCGGATAGTTTAGATAGTTGCAGGTTAGCCGTAGGATAGTTTAGATAATCTTAAAATAATCGACGATCTGTCGTTTTATTCTTTAACCGGAATTAGTTTAGGCGGGGAATAGCGTGATCCGATTAACGGTCCGTATTGCTGAACAATCTGATCCAAATCCAGTTTTAAAAATTCATAAAGCTGCGGATCGGGGTTGAGCGTAAGCCATTGTTTGGCAAGTGATTGAGCAACCGCATCAAAATCTTTTTGCGAACCGCTATGAACGTAACAACGCCCTCCTAAACGGCGAATATCTCCGTTAAATTCCGGGGAAATATGCCATAACTCATGTACAGTTGTAGTCAGTCGATCTATAAAAGAACCGATAAAAAAACGGGGAAGATAAAAATTCAGCAAATAAAGCTTTTCGCTATTTTGCCGGTCTATTACTTTCTGGAGGGTGTATTTTCGACCGTCGCGAACGGTAACCGTGGCTCCGTTTTCAAACCGCAAAGGCGTAAGCGTTGCGTAAGTACCGTAGGGGCTGTTGTAATTTCTCGCACTACAAAAACCCACCGCAACCTTATCCATGTTTATATGAGATAAAGCGGGTACGCGCTGAGTCATATCTTTACAAATTTGAAACATATGATCAGTAAAGTGAAAATGGCGGGATTGTAATAACTCCTCATTAACTTTTTTTGAGACCATAATGAATAATATATTTTTTAATATTCGATTTTTAGTCGCGTAAATTAACGGTGATTTTTACAGGCCGCTGCGGTCGGTTCTTGATCGCCCGTATTTCATCCAGGGAAATGGTTTGATCTTGATCGATTTTGTACTCCATGATATAGGCATCGTCCGAAATTTTATCGTAGAAATCGCGCATGATAGCTACGGCGTTAAATCCAAGAGCGCGGAAAAATAACTGCGCGTCCAAATTCCGCTCGCGAACGGTAAGCATGATAGAGGGTACATACTCTCCCAAGCGCTGGGCTAACGCCCGAACTAAAATTCGTCCTACGCCCTCACGGCGATATAAAAAATCGACGCCCAAGGTTAGTATCGTGACGTAATCGGGACCGTATTGGTAACAGAGATAGCCGACAACTTGACCGTTTTGAACGGCAACCAGTCCGCCGGCTTCCGGCTTGCGAATTACGTTGGCAAATTCGAGACTGTTCCATGGAAAGTCAAAACTGGATTCTTCTATGGTACAGGCGGAATCGATATCTGCTGTTGTCATACAACGAACCGAGGTTTGCAACGATTGTAATCTGGATGGGATTCTGGAAATCAATTTTTTTACGCTGGTTCTACTACGCATAGGGTCTCCCTCCATGGCGACCGAACTAAAAAATACTTTTATCCCTTGATAGCTGCATTTAAAAGTCAGACATTTTTTTCGGAGGCGGAATAATTCTGGTTTTTATTAATTATTGCCGTGCGGTCAAAACGTCTTCCGAAAGGATCAAAGCAATTAAAGTATATAGAATGGAATAATACGTTTCACAAAGCCGAATCCATTCAGCTTTGTGCTTCTGTCTGCCCGGTAGTTTACCATATCAATCCATTAAAATCAAGAGCAATTTTAAATTTATTTGAAAATTAACATCAAATGATTTACGCTTTTCAGCGCGAAGAAAAATCCGGCTATTTATACTAGGACTACGTGATTTTTCGGCAACTTCGATTTGATGGTGTTCCCCCAAGATGAACGAATTCTGTGTTTTACCGACCAAAATATTCTGCAAAAAATCCGCAAAAAAAGATTTTTATTAAATATACATAGTATAAAACAGACAAATATGACTTAATGTCCCGTTTTGTACTTTCTAACTATATTTTCTTGTAAATATCTAAAGTCAATTTGATTAAAAAACCGATGTTATAAACGCTATATACAGCACAACCGGTACTATCATTATATTTTAACAAGGCGTTTACTATGAACTATATCAGAACCCAGGGGCATGGGGGATTATTAGCTGCATTAACCTTAATCAGCTTGCTGTCAGGCTGCGTTGTAGGTCCGGATTATACGCGTCCTTTGGTTCCGGTAGATTCCCAGTACAATTCAATAGACCCTGCAAAGGGCGTTGAGGCGGCATCACCGGAAAATTTAATCAATTGGTGGGAGCAATTTCAAGACCCGACCCTTTCGCAATTGACCCAGATGGCGTTGCAAGACAACCTCAGTATTCAGCAATACGCCGCTCGAATCTACCAATACAAGGCGCAAATTGGAGTAGTTCGCTCCGATATGTTCCCTCAATTTACGGAAAACGGCAGTTATTTTTACCAGCACGTACCGGGGGTAGATTCTCAAACCTGGAATATAAATACGTCGATGAGTTGGGAATTGGATTTCTTTGGCAGAATCAAGCGGCTTACCGAAGCGGCGACAGCCGATATGGAACAGCAAAACGAGTTATATCGCGATGCCCAGGTTATTCTGATTGCTGAAATTGCGAACAATTACGTCAACGCCCGCTTGTATGAACAGCAAATTAATATTACCAAAAAGAATATTGAAATCCAGAAAAATACATACGATTTAGCGGTAAAAAAAGAGATGGTTGGTACAAACAGCCGACTGGACAGCGCGCAGGCACGCGGTTCTTACAAAGGAGTTGAATCTGATTTGGCAACCTTTGAAGCTATGCACAAACAAACACTTAATTTGCTGAGTATTCTTACCGGACGAACTCCCGGCGCGATTGATGAAATGATGAAAGGAATCGGAACGATTCCCGTTGCTCCGGAAAAGATTTTAGTCGGTATTCCCGCGGAATTACTCCGGAATCGTCCTGACGTTCGGGCGGCAGAACAGGCCTTGGTTGCGCAAACGTCTCGAATCGGAGCTGCGATTGGGGATTTATACCCGCAGTTTTCCTTGGCGGGTTCGTTTGGAATCGAGGCATCTGATGCGGGCAATCTGTTTGATTCCGGCATTGTATCAGGAATCGGACCGTCGTTTAAGTGGAATATTCTCAATTTCGGACGTTATAGAAGTAATATTCAAGTTCAGGAATTTCGTCAGACGGAATACTGTTTAGCGTACCGAAATACGATTCTCACGGCGGCCAAAGAGGTAGACAACGCTTTGGTGGGATACGTCAACGAGAAAGATCGTCTTGACAAACTGAAAGAAGCGGTTGAGGCGTATGACGAGGCTTTGAAGCTCTCGCAACAACGCTACGCAAACGGGACTGTCGATTTCCAGCGCGTTTTGGATACGCAGTCCAACAAGTTGAAATATGAATTACTGCAAGTTCAAAGTCAGGCGAATTTAACCAACTACGTTGTTGAACTATACAAGGCGTTAGGCGGTTCAACGCAAGCGGTTTCGTATCCGCAGTAAAATCCGATTATTTTATACTATGACTGATTGAATTTTCCTCTTGACGTCGTTTTGATTTCGCCCAATAAGCGGAGCTAAATCCTAGTTTTGCCGATCAGGGCGAAATGAAACGACTGGTTTATGAAAATATAAACCGGAAAAACTCAAGTGGAAGCAGTATAGCAGAATCTGATTGTAATCTGTAAATAAAGCGGCGGGTTATGGAGGAGCGCAGTCTTCTCTGATAACCCTGGACTTTAGCTATAAGTTGTGCAAATGTTCACCAAGTGTCTCTGCCGTCTCCGAAGGCGGAGGCGGATGCAGGGGTGAGGTGGAAATCCCGTTCTGAAAAAATCGAGAACCTGCGAAGCTCAGTTTCGATTCTTATTTTTACGTTTGATAAAAGCCAAGGTACCCAAACCAAGTATAAACATGATCCACGTTGACGGTTCCGGCACATACGCACTGTCTCGCGCGGTAACCATGTTGGCTGCGGTTGCTGCCCAACTTTGCCCAACCGCTTCCAGTCCCACTTCACTAAAGTGAATTGTATTGTTGGAATTAGTCCCGTTAATCGCGGGGTTGTCAATTCTCATTTGATCGGTATCCGGTCCGAGAAAAACCAGCAGGTCATCATTTATGACGGCTAATTGAGCATTGGTAATATTCTCGTCTGAAGTGGTAACGTTCCAAGATGCAATCGCTACACCCCACATCAAATCGTCTTTTCCAGAATCCTCACGAGAGCGGGCAATCAAGTCCCGCAACATGGCTTCGTAAGCCGCCTCGGTAGTATTGTTGTTATTGTCAGTTTCGCCCTGATGCCAGAGTATACCGGTAAAATTATCACCTAGTTCATCAAATGCCGCTAATAATTTTTTATAGTTAACCGTACCTTCTCCCCATGAGCTGATAGCAGAACCGCCAACCCCAACCGCATAGGTGCCAACCGGAACCCCCAATTTTTCCGACAATTCATCGGCAAAGGAAGACCAAGTCGAACCATAAGAGCCGGTCGCCCCTGGTTGAGCATCGGTAGACACTTCCCATTTATCGGTAGTCATATTATACATATAAGCATTTCCTGACGTCGAATACATACGGAGATCCCCGTGATTAGCGGAGTTCGACTGTCCGGCGGTAATAAATATTTCACCGATTCCTACTCCCGTCGTTCCGGTTGCGACCTTATTCCCGGAGGCGTCAAACGCTTCAACGGTATACGAATAATTACCCGACGATAAAGTAAACGGAGCAGAAGAATAGGTACCGTTTGAATTTATCGTCAAGTCAATATAATTTTCCCCGTCCAGAGTTGCCCGCATCGTTGCAATTTCAACCCCGTTGTTTGTTGCCCAACCACCTTTGATGGTAGCCGTTGCGTTTCCCAAACCATCACGCTGGAACAGCTGATAATCACTGGTAAGCAACGCATTGACTTCATGAACAAATGTATATATATTGGCTATTTGATAGCCTGACTTGCTTGTATCAAAAGTCCAATCCGCCTGGGGAGTTGCAGTACTTGTTGTAGAGGCATTCGGGTTTGTTCCAATGCCGTATGTTTTAGTTCTATCAAAACCGTTAAGCGCAAAAATCGTTTCCCCCATATCCTGGTTATGAATTTGCATTGAACCATATCCATTAGAAGCACCGATCAAATCGTTTGTATCCCAAATATTCCCCGAACCAACCAGAGATGTACCCTTGTTTGCAGAATAACTTGCACTCCAAAATTCCAAACTGCCTTGATTTGCCGTATATGTTGTATTGGCGGTTGCCTGAGTTGTGCCGTCGGTAGTAAGTTTGCCTTGGTCGGCGGTTACGTTCGTCGTAATTTCCAGGTTATTTACTCGCGTTTGATTCCAGGTAATTCCCGTATTATAGGTGGGTACCCCGATTTTACTTAAATCGCTGGTCATGGCATCAAACGAAACAAAGACGTAAGTTAGTGTATCGTCGGAGGTGTTGGCATATTCCATATAATACCCAACGCGGTCAAACAACACGCCGCTGTCTTTCATGGTTTGCAAGTTATTTACAATGTCGTAGTTCATTCCCGTTTGAATATTTGTGTTCATCTGGCTTGTCAGTTTTGCTCCCTGAACGACGGTATATTCAGACCCTCCCGTAACGTTTTCCATTCCAGGAGCAATTGCGGCTTGTGCAAAGACATAAAGTTTGGCATCGGAATACGTATTTGAGTTAGCCGACCACGTCCAGTCCGGCTGCAGGGTAGTTGACCCACTTGTTGTTCCGGCATTGGGATTGCTTCCTATGCCAACATCAGGATTGCTGCTGGTATAGTTGTTTAAAGCCAAGACAGTTTGTCCTGTTTTTCCATTACCTAAATCCGCTCCATAGTTATGAATTTGAAAACTCCCGTAGCTGTTACCCGTTCCATTTTTCACATCACCAAAATCCCACGTGGCACCATCAGCATTGGGAATGTTATTCGTATTGGCACTATGATAATTTGTGCTGCAAATTTCTACGTTTCCCGTTGTAATATTTGTCCCGTTTACTACGCCTTCAACATTGGAAACAACCGTCATATTATCAACTTTTTGGAAGAAACTAAAGTTATCATTGCTCGCCAAACCTGTTTTTGAGGGGTTATTTGTCATGCTGTCAAACGAAGTATAGACATAATCCTTGGAGCCG